>JARLJC010000371.1 GCA_031291435.1 Alphaproteobacteria bacterium
ACTGGACGGATTCGGAAATCCGTCCTACGTGACAAATTAGGTGTGTCGGACTACTAGCCCAGGCGTTTACGCCTGTGGTACGGATGCCACCATCAGTCCTTTTTTTCCTTTTAGCTCCCTTCAGGGGGCGGCAATCGGTTCTTGGCGGCGCCGGCCCCGCACTCGCGTAAGGCTGGAACCAAATGGCGCGCGGCGCTGAAATCGAAGTCGCCCCCCATTACGCATGCACACTCTGAGAGAGACAACGCACAGGAGCGCCCCCCTCCCTCACCAGCACTCGGTTTGCAGTTGCGCGAGCATGCCGATGTCGTCATCTCGTTTGCCGTAAACGAGGTAGTGGATGATCGCGACGCTCCCGATTTTCGCAGCGAATTCCTGCTTCTCTGTCGCCTGGTACATCGCAAATATCTCGTTCTCGGCTTCAGCCCCACCCATACCGCGATATGTGCCGAGAATATTCAGCATGAACAATTCAACCTTGTCTTCGGGCAGCGAAAAGGCCTCGATGCCGACGCCGGACGCCCCCATGAGAAACGCTCGTTCAATTTCTTCCGCGTGCGCGAATTGCTCGTCGGTCGGCTCATCGGATTTTTCAAATTCGGCATGGTTGTGCTGCCAGACCATGAAATCACGCAGCGCCTTTGCGGCCTCCTGCGGGCTTTTGCCCGCGTTCTTGACTTTGAAGGCGGCAAACAGCCGGTTCAACTCGTCGCCGCTCGACTGTTCGACCTTTGCCGGAATCGACTTGTACGCTCTGTAGAGCGTTTCCTCGAAGACTCCCGCGATCATCTTTGCGACCTTGCCCGTTTGAATCCATTCGAGCACGCGCATGCGGGCTGCGAGTTGATGATCAGCAAGAGTGTTTTGCCATGCAGGATCCTTGAAGAAGGCCATTGCGACTGACACGGCAAGGTCATGCGTGGAGTAGGGCACTGGCCCAGCGATCAGCTGCGAAGCAAGCCTATGAATCTGCTCGCGGGGCACCGAGCAATTCATAAGTTCCTCATGCGCCAGGAACACAGCAGGCCCCAGCTCCGCCGTCGTTCTCGGCGGCCGATCGCCGTAAATAGATTTGATCAAAGCATCTGCCGCAGTCGGCTTTTTCTTGAAAAACCCAAACAAGTTAACCCCCGAAACAATTGAGAAAGCCGGTTCGCAATTACAGCGCTACGCTGTCTCTGCGACGTGTCGTCTTCTCTCGTCAGTGAACGCGGTTTGACAGCAGAGCATAGCCAACAGCGCCAGAACTTTCCGCCTCATTCTCGCAATTCCTTGTTTTGCACCGCCACGGTTCCGCAAGTGGTCCTGTCGCGCCGCGATAAACCGTGCGTCCATGCTCCCCTGGCTTCCAAATCGGAGCCCTGGAATCACCATATCATGGCTGTCAAGCCCCCTGGCAGCCCTCCACCCCTTGCCGCAAGGCCGATCATGGAGCGGCAGCGCTCGGCGCGGCGTCTCCCAAGACCTCCTGATTTTCAGGCGCAAAATCGACGTACGTAATTGTTGAATTTTGAAACAGTTTCGGCGGGCGGGCCTTGCGGACATATATAGAACATGTATCATATTCGCGGCATAACAGGGATGGCTACGATGACAGCATTGGGACTTTGGGCAGGGACGGCCTATGCGCTCTGGCTGGCATTCGACAAACTGCGGGTCGCCTCCCTTGCACAATCGGGGTCTTACGAAGGGTTGCCTTTCGGCGAGCAACTTTGGTTTCTCTGGCATGTCGATCATAAGGGCCGAATGGCGTTGTACGCATTCGTGGCGGCAAGCGTCACCTTTTTGGCGGCGCTGTTGCTTTGAGGAAGCCGGGAAGGCCTCTCAAGCGGTCTCTTGCGCAGCGGCTAAGCCGGACCACGTTTGTCAGAAGCCGTTTTGGTTCAAACCTCAGCGGCTGTGCGGGCTGAAGACTTAGGGCATAGGATTGCCTCTTCGCCTCCCTGATTTCGACAATTTCCCCGCGCCGTGCTACGTTTTCAGCCATTGAGCACGCCAAAACATTTGGAGACGACGCCATTATGAGCGACGGCAAAAGCTTTTTGGAACGCCGCGAACAAGCGGAAATCGCCGCCGCGCAAATCAAGGAAATCGCCCCGGACGCGAAAACGATCTCCTTCATCGAGCGCCAAGAAGTTCACCATCAAGAAATCCACCACCATCATCACGGCGCGCCGCGCGGCCAAGCCGTGGAAAACCTTGCCCGCGACATCGCCCAAGGCCTTGAAGAGACTTTTACGATCCGGTAGCGCAAAACCTTGATGAACGCCCGGCACGGCCAAAACTTCCTCCTCGAATCCATCAAAGCGGCGATCGGCGGCGCCCTTGTCGGCGGCCTGCTCCTTCCCCTTATCTTCGGCGTCCTGCTTCAGCTCGTCACCGGCTGGCGGCTCCCATTGAGTTTCTGGCCACTCCTCGCCGCGCTCGGCGCTCTCGCAGGCGGCTGGCACGGCTTCAAGGGCGCCTCGCTGAAACCGGCACCCGTGGCGCCGGACCTCGGCCGCGCCCGCTTCGCCCATGATTCCGAAATCGACGCGCTCAAACGCCGCGAGTCGAACAGCCTGGCGATCGGCTGGACGCCCGGCGACAAAGCCGACGAATTTCCCCTGCTTTATTACTCCGGCCCCGGCCATCTGCTGACCATCGCGCCGACGCGTTCCGGTAAGGGAATTGGATCGATCATCCCCAATCTGCTGACTGCCGATCGCTCGGTGTTCGTCATCGACCCCAAGGGCGAAAACGCTAAAATCACCGCGCGCCAACGCCGCGCCTTTGGCCCCATGTTTATCCTC
Organism: Alphaproteobacteria bacterium; assembly: GCA_031291435.1. GTDB lineage: Bacteria > Pseudomonadota > Alphaproteobacteria > UBA9219 > UBA9219 > CAIXLI01. Next base: position 2,793 of record JARLJC010000371.1, read on the forward strand.
GATCCCTTCGAGGTCTCGGGCCAGGCGAGCGCCGCCTTCAATCCGCTCGCCTTGATGAGCGCGGAAAGCCTCGACCTCGCCGAAGACGCCGCGACATTGGCCGACGCCCTGGTGTTGGACAGCGGCGACGCCAAGGACAGCCATTGGAACGACGAAGCCAAGGCGCTGATTGCCGGAATTATCATGTATGTCGCAGCAAGCGAAAAGCCGGAGGCGCGCAATCTCGACCGGGTGCGGCAATATCTGACCCTGCCCCCGGAAACCTTCAAAGCGTTTCTGCAAGAGATGGCCGATTCAAAAGCCGCGCATGGCCTGATCGCCCGCACCGGCGGGCGCTTCCTCGGCAAGACCGGCGTGGAATTCGCCGGGGTGATCTCGACGGCGCAACGCCACACCCAGTTTCTGGACTCGCCGCGCATCGCCCGCGCCCTGTCGCGCTCGGATTTTTCCTTCGCCGATCTCGTCGCCGGCGTCGCCTCGGTCGTTGTCGTGCTGCCGCCAGATCGGTTGGAAACCTATAATCGCTGGCTGCGGCTGATGATCAACGCCGCCCTGCGCGATCTCGCCCGCGCGCCGCAAAAGCCGGCGCGGCCAATCCTGTTTCTTCTCGATGAATTCGCGGCGCTCGGGCGGCTCGACGAGGTGCGCCGGGGCATGGGCCTGATGGCCGGCTATGGCGTCCAGCTCTGGCCGATCTTTCAGGACTTTTCGCAACTGGCCGCGATCTACGGTAAAAGCGCCGAAACCTTTTTCGCCAATGCCGAAGTGGTCCAGGCCTTCAACGTGCAGGACCTGGAAACGGCAAAAAAGCTCTCGGAATTCATGGGCGACAAGACGATCAGCTACGACGACGACCCAGAACTCTGGCGAATCCAGTCAGGGCGGCTTAGGCGGCAAAATCTCGACCAATACCGGCGAAGGCGTCGCCACCCATTTTCAGGCGCGCCGCCTGATGAAGCCGGAAGAGATTCTGACCCTGATGGACGGAATCGAACTCCTGTTTGTGAAAAACTATCGCCCCTTCCAGGCCGGGAAAATCCGCTATTTCGAGCGCCCAGAATTCGCCGGCCTTTACGATCAAGCCTGAATTCAAGGGAAGGGCCGTAAAGGCGTCACGCCCTCAAGGCCGCTTCGCGCCGCCGTTGGCGGTGGCTACGCCAGCCTTGACCGCGCGCCCCCTTCACGACGGATCGCTCACCGTCGCTTTGGTGAGGGATGCGGCCCAAACAGGCCGCTTTCCTCACCAAAGCGCACGATAAGCCCAAAGCCGCGCCTGGCGTGATCTGTCACCCGAAGGGCCGGAGCAGAGCGGAGGACGGCGCAGCCGTTGACCGATCGCGCCAGGCGTGGCCCCCTGCGCTTCAATCCAGCCCTTCATCAACTAGGATTCAAAAGGCTGGAGATGAGCTAGTATTTTAAACGTGATTCTGAGAAATTGAGGAAAGCTGTGTCCGATGGTCGTGTAGGTGCTATCGCGCCGAATCCCCGCCTTGCGATCCTAAGGCGCGACATCGAGCAATCGGTGTTAAAGCCGTTGCGCTCGCACGGATGGACCGCCGATATGGTGGCGGAATTCGATCATCATGACAGCATCGAGATCGAAGCGTCAAAGCGCAATGTAAAAGTCAGGATTGCCGTTCTCTACAGCAGCGCAACCGACAATGCGCATTATCGCGAACTGGCGACCCGGGTCGAACGCATATTTTTTAACGGTGAGCCTTATCGGGTAGCCGACTACACAGCGGGCGTGAACGTTCCCGTCGAGCCGCTCAGTGAGTTTTTTCAATATCTGATCGTACTGAATAAGCGCTTAGAGCCGGATCGGTCGCCTGCGGCGGTGACGACGACACAAAAACCAGTTCGCCGCATTACGGGTGAGAACCCAGTCGAGGGCGTTTTTGCCCGACTGCGTCAGTTCACGAGCGTGGAAATCGCTCGCAAGCTCGTGGTTCGTAGGGCTAAGGCCCAGGCAGTGGAACTGGCGAGCGACGTCATCGCGGGCAAGGCTGCCGGCGTTGCTTATTCGATGCGTAATGCTCTGGATTACGTGGCTTTCTCGTCTTCTGATCGTATGAATCGTCGAATACTGAGCCTGTATTACGGTGCAATGGCGTTCGCTTTCGCCGAAATGCTGGCCGATCCACGCGGGCCGATCGACCTCGACGAGGTCGAAGGCATGACCAAGCAGGGACACGGGCTTTATACCCTTACGGGACCAGAGGGCGGATTTGCCGATCTCCGGGTCGGAGTTCTAGCGACGGGTTTCCTGCCGCGCTGGCTCTCGTTCCTCGGACACGACATATCCATATTCCCGAAGGAAAAGGTGAAGAATTCGGCGAACCTTGATCGCGTGGCACCCGGAACCGTCTGCACGCTTCGGGATCTCTTCGCCAGCATGCCCGAAGTGGACGACCTTTTTGCTGAAGTATTCGGCGACACACCACGTTGGATCGTGCCTACACCGGAAATGTTCGCGAACGGCGGCGCGGGGATGTTTGCGTTAGACCGGACTTTGCCGCAGAGCACGTATGCGAACTTTTACGACGCCTCGGGTCAGATCGAGGCGTCTGCGCTTGAGAAAGCGGGCTGGCCGATAGCTGAGATCGCGCCAATCACAGAAGGCGAACTCGCCGGAAAGGGATTTCGCGCACGCGTCGACCATGCCGGTCATAAATTCATGTGGGACGTGCTTCCGCTTCACCGAGCGCCGTTCGGACACAGAACAACCATGCTGTTTCCAACGCTGGGCGGTATGCGGGAGTATCGCACGATCGCTTTGACGACTCTATACGCGCTCTCGATCATGGTGCGCTATATGCCGAGCCTGTGGCGCCGGATCGAGGGTGGTGACGAGGATCAATACGAAGCGCTTGTCGACGCCGCCTTGGCTGTGTGGGAGCGAGTGCTTCCCGAGCGCTTTCTCGAGAGCATCGCAGGAGAGATCGTCTATACGTCGCAGCCGGGGGCATTCGGAGCATAGCGCTACTCGAAATGACCTTGAAACAATGCTGCAAACTCAAAGAATTTTGCCGTGCTCAATGTATAGCCCTCCGATGCATTATCCCCCTCAAAACCCCTTCGGCACGCGAAACTGTCGTTTGTCGCCGTCCTGGGAAAAGAGCGGCGAGCCGGGCTCGATCTCGACGCAGAGGCGTTTTCGCCCATCATTGTCGAGGCACGTCGAGGTCTGGAAGCGCACGCCCTTGGCGTCGAGGTCCCGGCCCTTTTTCTCCATCTCAGCGACTGCGGCGCTCAACGCCTGCGCCCGAGTCTGAAGCTCGGATAGCTCTTGCCTGGCGTTCAAGATTTCGGACTTCTGCCAGCCGATCAGAACGGACCCACCAAATCCCGCCAGCACAAAAGCGCCCAAAGCCGTGGCGCCGATGACCGCCAGAGCCCGCCAGGAAAACCGCTCCTGAGCCTGGTTCAAAACAAGCTGCGCCCGGTCGAGCGCGTCCAAGCTTGCAGTCATCGTTTTTTGTGCGGGGTTGGTCACCGCCTGCGCCGCCGCGCCGATCACGGAAGAAGCGCCCTGCAACGCCGCCCGCACCTCCGGCGCCACGGCGGCTTTTCCGCCTGCAAAGGCCTGCGGCCCAAGCTGCGCGACCTGTTCGGCGAAAGCGTCGATCTGCGCCGCAAACCGCTGCTCCTGAAAGCTGAGCGCCTTCGATCTCTCGTCGATTCCAATAAGCAATTGCGCGACGGTTTTTTGCAGCGTCAGCATGCGCGCATCGACCTTGCCCAACATCTGCTCAGCCTGGCCCTGCAACGCCTCGGCATGTCTGACCATGGCGCCGACGAGCTTTTTTTCCTCCTGTAAATCCGTCATTCGAAAAATCTCTCCGTTCCGAAAAGCGAGTGTTGGAAAATCTGCGGCCTACCGCTCCATGCCGTGGCCCCGCGGGCGTTCGCGTTGCGCCGCACGCTCCTGTTCGAGTTTTTGCGCCGCCTCGGTCAATTCGCGCTGCCGCGCCTCCTCGGCGAGACGAAGACGCTCCGCCTCCCTTTCTCGCGCTTGTTCACGCGCCAGTTCCTGCGCCTGCTCGGCCTTAAAGGCGACAAAGCCGTCCTCAACGGCGCGCTCCACCTCAAAAGCCTGCTTGCCGCGCGCAAGGGCCTCAGTGACATCGCGATCGGGCGCCGGGACGCTCGATGGCGGCTCGGCCTGCTGCCGGGCGCCATCGCCAGATGAAGGGGCCTCGCTTTGCGCCAGGATCGACCGCGCCAGCTCCAAAAAGCTCTCGCGCCGCTGCTCCGGCTCTTTGTCCTGGGCGGGTTCGGCTTGGGCCGCTCGCCGCTCCAAAAAGCTCCGCCCGTCTTTTTCCGGTGCCTGGTCCGGCTGCGATCCCCGTGCTCGGCGAGAAACCTCGATCTCGCTCTCAACGCCCAATTGCGCGGCGATGCCGCGCCGTTCGGCGTAATCCAGCGTCGTTTCCTTCGCCTGGGACCGGCTAAGCCGCGCCGACAAGGCCGCAAGATCGGCGAACTCGTCGCGCCCGGCGTAAAGCGCCGCCCCGTCGCGGTGGCGCGTCATCGCTACATAGGTCAGATGCCGGTCCATCGTCTCCGACGCCAGCACGAAGGAGCGATCGACCGTCGCACCCTGCGATTTATGGATCGTCGTCGCATAGCCATGATCGACGGCGGCATAATCGGCCATCGAAACGGAGACGCGCCGCCCCTCCCCTTCTTTCCGGGAAGCAGACTGATCCAGCCTCGCCGTCAGCCGGCCGTCCTCGACCGCCTCAACGGTCCCGATCATGCCGTTTTTCACGCCAAGATCGCGATTGTTTTCCAGAAAGATGATGCGGTCGCCCGGTGCAAACTTCCGCTCGCCGTCGTTCGTCGCATAGGACCGCTCGCCGGCAAGCTCGCCCCGCTCCTGACGGGCCTCGCGGATCGACGCATTCAACTCCCGCACGTCGGCCCGCCGATGCGCCAGCACGATCCGCGACCCCTCCGGCCGCGCCGCCATGTCGCTCAAAACGTCGCGCACGATCTCGCCGACGGCTTCCTCCCGCGTCTCGGCCATCCGCACGCCGCCGCGTTGCGCATAAGAAGCGAGTCCCTCCGCCGTGCCATGCCGGGCAAACGCCTGCGACGCCGCGCGCTGCCAGTCTTCCCCTTGCCGGCGCACACCCTCAAGCTCAACAAAGCCGATGCGTTCCGCCACCGCCCGGAACGCCGCCCCGGCGTTGATCGGCTGCAACTGTTCGGGATCGCCGACCAGCACGAGCTTCGCCCCGGCCGCCTCCGCCGCGCCGACAAATGCCGCCAATTGCTTCGACGACACCATGCCGGCCTCGTCGATCACCAGCACGTCGCGCGGCCCCAACGCCTGGCGCCCATTGCTCCAGCCATGCTCCCACGACGCCAGCGTGCGCGAAGAGATGCCCGAAGATTCCTCCAGCCCCTCGGCCGCCTTGCCGGATAGAGCCGCGCCATGCACGGCGAACCCCTGCCCTTCCCAGGCCTCCCGCGCGGCGGAAAGCATGGTGGACTTGCCCGCCCCGGCCAGCCCGACGACGGCGGCGATGCGCTCGCCCCCGGCGACATGCCGCACCGCCTCGCGCTGCTCCTCCGCCAGAAAGGACCGCGCCGCCAAAGCCGCTTCGACGCGCCGCTCCTCGACGCCAAAACCGGAAGCCGCCGCCATCCGGTCAGCGCTCTCCGCCATGCCGCGTTCGACGGACACCATCTCGCGCGTTGAATAGCGCGCGCCCGAAAGAGTCCGCCCGAAAGAATCCTTCTGCTCGGCCTGCAATTCGACCAGGGCAGGCGACGCCATGACCTTGGAAAAGGCCGCCTGAAAAACCTCCGCGTCGTCGATATAGCGATGCAGCGTCCGCGCCACGTCGCGCCGATCGAACACGCTCTTTTCGCCAGTCAGGATCGAAAGCACCTGTTCCGGCTTCTCGCGGATCAGCTCGCCATTGCGCCGCGCGCTCTCCGGATCAAGCCGCCGCTGCGAAACCTCCTTGCCGCGCCGCTCCATCTGCGTGGCGTGAACGCCCATATGCAAGGTCGGCTCGATCTCAAGCCCGCGCTCGGCGTGCGAGCGGCTGTCAATTTTCTGGTCCAGTTCGGCGCGGGCAAGATGCACATTGGCGACTTGCTCCCAGGCCTGCCGGATTTCGACGAGCTGAACCTGCGTAAAAGGCAGGCCCTGCCCCGCCAGCCACTTGTTCTCGCGCTCAAGATTCGTCTTGTCGCCAAGCCCGTCTGGCGTCAGCGCCCGCGTCGTCATCATCAGATGCGCGTGAAAATTCCGCTCATCCGTCTCGCCATGCGGCGCATGGATAGCGAAATCCACCGCCGTCCCGTGCCTGTCCGCCAGCCCCTGCGCAAATTCGCGCGTCAAAGCCAACCGTTGCCCAGCGGACAATTCATGCGGCAAGGCGATCTCGAATTCCCGCGCCACACGCGCGTCTTTCCTATTCTCTGAAGCCTCGGCCGCATTCCACAAGGCCGAACGATTCAAAGCCCATTCCGCCTCTGAGCCGGACGCAATGACGATCTCCGCATGTTCGACGCCGCGCCGCCGCGTGAAATCATGGGTGAGCCCGTCTCGCTCATTGGTCAGGCTTTCGCCAGCGCGATAGGCGGCGGCGGCCACGGCGCTGCGCCCTGACGCCCGGCTGATCGGCTTCATGCTGAGGTGGTAAATCGCCAAGGAGAGGCTTTCGAGCAGGCGGGAGCGACGATGGATGATGCAAATCAGGCTGGAACGAAGCAGGAGGATATCAGAGCCAGAGTTGCGCAGCAACTCGTAAGTGCGCCCTTCGCTTCTCTCAGGTCAGTCACTCCCGCAGCGCCATCCATGGAAATTTAGGAATGTGCTCGATGACAGCTCAAGCAAATATGCCGGCTGAATATGCCAGAACAGTGGACGTGATAAACGACGCGCCGACCACGCAAAAAGGCGTATGGCTTGCGGCGATCAACAAAAACAGGAATATGACGGCGCGGATGAGTCGGGTTGCACGATGAAACGCGCACGATGCGAAAAAGGATAAGGGATAAAGAGACGATGGCCGAAACCGCTCTCGAAAAAGCCAAGCTGAAATTTGAACAGGCTCGCGCCCGGTTGAAATCGCTCGAAGCTCGGCAATCGACCGATGAACGCAAAAGAGATACGCGGCGAAAGGTGATCCTCGGCGGCGCGCTGCTCGAACTGGCGAAAACCAATAAGGAAGCCGCCGCCCTGGTCGCGCGGCTGATCGCCGGCCTGAATCGCGACAATGACAAAAAGGTCTTTGAGAAAATCGCCGATGCGCCGGCCGAAACGATGACTGCGCCGGTGGCGGAAAAGGTCGAGCCGCAAATGCCCGTCGCCTGAACGCCTACGTTCAACTTGCGGCGCGATCTGGATGCATTTCGCTGGCGACGATCTCGACGAAGCCAAAGGAACCGCGCCGGAGCATCGCAGCCGTCTTCCGAAAAATCAGGCGGCGATGTCCAGCCGCACGGAAATCCCGGCGTGGATCGCCAGATTGATCAGCTTATCGAGGCTGAATTTGTCGATCTTGCTCCGCAGAAGATCGTTCAGCCGGGGCTGCGTCACGCCAAGCCGCCGCGCCGCCTCGGCCTGCGTCACCTCCCAGCTTTTGACCTTCAGTTGCAGGGCGATGAGAAGGTTTGACCGCATGGTCATATTCGCCGACTCCTCTGGGCTGTCGGTCAGCGCGTCCCAGACGTTTGCATATTCCTGGTGTTCCATCGTCCCGCCCTCCTTCCTGTCCGATCAAATTTCCTTCAGGCGGCGTTCCGCCAGGTCCAAATCTCGTTTGGCCGTTTGCTGGGTCTTCTTCTGGAAGGCGTGCAGCACATAGATGGCGCTCTCGATATTGGCGACATACAGAACGCGAAAAGCCCCTGCCTCGTCCCGGATGCGGATTTCTCGCACGCCTGGTCCAACGCTCGTCATCGGCTTCCAGTCGTTTGGCTCCAGCCCCTGCTGAATCTTGTGCAGCTCGACGCCCGCTTCTTTGCGGGCGTCCTCTGGAAAATCCCGGATTTGTTGCAGGGAATCGCCAAGAAAACGCAGGGGTTTGGTTTGCCCGTCGACCATGAAGGGGTTATATCAGAGATTATATAAATAATCCAGCATCAAGGCTTGATCCCTAATCGCGTCAAGACGTGCTTCCCCGGCCCGTTCGTTAAACAGAACGGTTTCGGCCCCCACTTTATCGAAAAGCCGTTCGCGGCGAAGCCGCGTCTATTTGGCTTGAGCGAGGGGAGCGCCCTTAGGCGGTCTGCGAGGGATAGAAATAGTATGTTGAGCGCGCGAAGCGCGTTCTCCACAGAAGCTTCTGGAAGAAGCATTATCCGTGGACTCTGTTTTTTTGTACCCTCCCCCCTCTGAGGCAAAGGCCCGCGTTTTCTGCTTCCGCCCGCGTTCGATCCACGCCGTCCACTCGCGAGACACGATCCGCACCACATTGGACAGGTTCGGCCGCTTGTCGCGCCGCCGTTCCTCGATGGTCACAAGCCCCTCTCGCGCCGCATAGCGCAAAGCGTTGCGCGCCGTACTTATCCCCACCCCGGCCCGCGCCGCGATCTCGCCCAAGGTCAGCCGGCATTGCTTGCGATCGCGCGCCTCGTCGGCGACGATCCGCAGCGCCGCCAGCTCGCCCGTCGTGAACAGGCAGGCCAGGGCTGGCGGCATCGGTCCCGAGGCCGCCAGCGTTCGCCGCCGCTCGATGGAGACTCGTCGATTTTGGCAGGTCGGCCCTTTGCGCTTCGCCGGGAAATAGCTCGGCCGCCCCTGCGCCTTCGCCGCCGCGCTGACCTGCGGCGCGCGCGCGGCCACCGTATCGACGCCGCGCACCTCGCGCTTGCGCAGCTCCAGCGTCTCCGCAAGCGTCGCCGCCTGGTCGTCGGTCAGCTTCCCGTCCGCCCAATCCGCCCAAAGGTTCCGGGCGAATCCGTCGAGCACGGCAAGGGATTTCGTGCCGCTTATCGCGGCCAGCTTGTTAATCGCGGTCATAGGCCCCTCATCAGGGCCGCGCGGCCTCCCGATCAGCTCGCATCGCTTGAGACATAGGTTCCCGGCGCCGGGCAAGATGATCTTGCCGGTTGAAAAACATAGCTCCGCCATTCGTAATCCTCGCGGATTACGTTGACACGAAACGCGGACTGTGGGAGATTTTAGGCCGTGTTCAGGCGGCTCCCGCAGTCGTCACAAAAGGCCTTCAGCTCGCCAAAGCTGGGGGCCTTTCTGCTTTTCAGGGGTTAGCGCGGCGTTGCGCTTTCCTCTGCATGAAACACGCTAGTGATAGCGTGCTCCATGGCTTCCCGACGGTTTTTGAATTGGCCTCGTGCAATTGCTGCATCCATTGCTTCGCGGGTTTTCTGATGAACGAACACTGTCGTTTCATAGAATCCCGCTTCCTGCATCCGTTTCCGAGATGCAGCTTGTGAAGCAGTTTTCAGCTTTCGCAGGTCCAACACGACTCACTCCGGTTCACTAGTGGAAGGTGCCTGAGTCGAGGGTTTCACGCAAGAGGCTTCATAAAGAAGCCTCCGCAAAATCCCGAATGGGGGCTTAACTCCCCCGCCTGCCAGTGTTCGAGTGCCAACCGCGCAAGACGGCGCGGCTGGCCGCCGCTGTTATAACGTTGTAACGTTGTAACGTGATCACGCAGAAACGTTACCGCGCGGTCGCGCTACCACGTTATAATCTGTTAACGTGATGACGTTAAAACGTGGTGACGTGGTAGGATGGTTCTTATGAAAGTCATTGCATTCATGACCCAGAAAGGCGGCACGGGGAAAACCACCCTGGCCGCATCCGTTGGCGTCGCCGCCCAAGAGGCGGGCGAACGCGTGTTTTTAATCGACCTCGACCCCCAAGGCTCCCTTGCCAGTTGGGGCGAGCGTAGGGAGGCCGAGGAACCCGCCGTCGACCGGATTTCCCCTGACAAGCTAAGCTCGGCCCTCATCGGGTTAGAACAGGCTGGCTACACCCTTGTCGTAATAGACACGCAAGGAGTGGATAGCCCCGCCACGTCCGCCGCCATGAGGTCGGCCGATTTGGCGCTTATTCCGGCGCGTGCGAGCGCGCTCGATCTTGAGGCCGCACGGCCGACCATGGCCGCCTTGTCGCGCCTTAGCCGCCCTTATGCTTTCGTCCTCAACCAATGCTCAGCCGGGCGCACGAGTCGGATGCAGGACGCTGCCCGCGCGCTTAATCTACTCGGCGTGCTGGCAATGCCATTTATTGTCCAACGTGCCGACCATGTGGACGCGATTGCTTTTGGAATCGGCGTCACCGAACACGACGCCCACGGGAAGGCGGCCGATGAAATCCGGCAGCTGTGGACGTGGATTAAACGCAAGATGGAAGGGAAGGCTCATGGCCAAACATCGGCCGTCGCTTGAGGCTTTCGCTCAGGCAGGCACTCAACCAGCAGCACAAACGGCCGCCGAGGCGGCAAAGGTTGTTGAGCTAAAGCAGCCGCCACAAAGCACCAGCACTCCCGTGCCCGCCACACACGGGCGCAAGGATCGGCCGCACGTTAGCCTGTACCTCGACAAAAAGGTGCAGCGGGCCATCAAGGAAGTGGCGCTTCAATACGACAAGAAGCCCCATGACCTCTATCTTGAGGCCATCGATTTGATGCTAACCCACTACGGCCGCGCCAGCATTAAAGACCTCTCTAAATAACGTTGTCACGTTATGACGCTGTAACGTTATCACGTTATAGCGTCGTGCGCCGGGGCGCGGCTCAATGCCCTCGTCGTGACCCTACCCCCGCGCGAAAACGTGTGGATATGCCGTTTATCTTCGCACGGTCGCTCGTCGAACCCGAAGCAACCCGCTAGCGTAGCTGGCGCATAAATCTGTGGAACAAACCATGAATTGTCGCTAAGAAGAGTCCTATGGAATTTCGCGACATCGATCAGCAATTGTCCTTCCTGGAGCGGCCAGAAGTGGAGGCCGCCGTCGCTGGCATGGCGGACTCTGGCACTGAATCGCGAGGTGCTGTGTTCACGCGGCGCGAGGTCGTGGATTTCATTCTCGATTTGGCGGGCTACACAGTCGATAAGCCGCTGCACCGGGCGCGCTTACTCGAGCCATCAATGGGGCAGGGGGATTTCCTAACGCCCGTCGTTGATCGCCTGCTTGAGGCCTATAGGCGCGAAGTCGGCGATCACGGCGACATTGTTGAAGACCTTGGCAACGCAATCCTCGCGGTCGAGCTTCACCGCTCTAGCTACGAGGAAACGCACGCCCTGCTGATGGGTGCTTTGCAAGAGAAAGGCCTCACGGCGGCAGAAAGTCGCGCCTTGTGCGATCGATGGTTGCGCCAGGGGGATTTCCTGCTGTTGCCCATCGAGCAGGATTTCACGCACGTTATTGGAAACCCGCCTTATGTGCGGCAAGAGCTTATCCCTGATGTGCTGATGGCCGAATATCGGCGGCGTTTCCGCACGATCTATGATCGCGCCGATATTTACGTGCCTTTCATTGAACGGTCGCTGTCGCTTCTGGCTCCCGGCGGATCGTTGGGATTCATCTGCGCCGACCGTTGGATTAAAAACCGTTACGGCGGCCCTCTCCGGCAAATGGTGGCGGATTATTTCCACCTCGAGCACTTCGTGGACATGGTGGACACAGACGCCTTCTTGTCGAATGTGGTCGCGTATCCCGCGATCGTCGTAATCAGCCGGCAAAAGACCGGACCGACTCGAATTGCCTCACGTCCTGCAATTGACGGGGACGAACTGCGCGCCCTCGCCAAGGCAATGACGGCAAGAAAGCTCGGAAAGCACAAGAGCGTGACGGAAGTCGCCCGCGCGGCGTTTGGTTCAGAGCCCTGGATGCTCGAAGCCCCGGACCAACTCAGTCTCGTGCGTCGTCTCGAGGCCGAATATCCGACGCTTGAGGAAACCGGCTGCAAGGTCGGGATTGGTGTCGCGACGGGTGCCGATCAGGTGTTTATCGGTCCCTTCGACGAGCTCGATGTTGAGCCCGATCGCAAGCTGCCACTCGCCACGACGCGCGACATTCTCACCGGCGCGGTGAAATGGCGGGGCTTGGGCGTCATTAATCCGTTCGGCGCGGACGGCAAGCTGGTCCAGCTCAAGGACTACCCGAAATTAAAGGCCTATCTCGAGCGCCATAGCGCCACGATCAAGGCTCGGCATGTCTCGAAGAAAAACCCGAACAACTGGTATCGGACGATCGACCGGATTTATCCTGAGCTCACTTCCGTGCCGAAACTGCTAATCCCGGATATCAAGGGCGAAGCGCACATCGTTTATGAGCCGGGCAAGCTCTATCCGCACCACAATCTCTATTTCATCACCTCGACCGATTGGGATTTGCGCGCGCTGCAAGCGGTGCTTCTCTCTGATGTCACGCGCATGTTCATCACGCTTTACTCGACCAAGATGCGCGGCGGCTATTTGCGCTTTCAGGCGCAATATCTGCGACGCCTGCGCCTGCCGTTGTGGCGCGACGTTCCGGCGTCGCTGCGGGCTGAGCTCATCAAGGCAGGAAAATCGCGCGAGGCCGACGCCTGCAACACGGCGGCGGCAACGCTTTACAAATTAACATCATTTGAGCGGCAAGCCCTGGCGGTCGTTCCGGGGGTTGCTGATGCCGCTTGATCTTGTCGATTACGAAGCCAAAGCCAAGGAAGCCATTAAAGCCTTTTGGGGCAATCGCGCGGCGGCCGTTGCCAAGCAAAAAGAGCTTGGGCGCGAGGATCAAGGTGAGCGCGCCGGCGTCACGGGCGGCAAAAACATGGACGGATTTATCACGCTGATTCAGGACGTGATCCGCGCCAACGGTTTGACCGACGCACACATGATGATGGGCCGCCGTGTGCTGAGCCTGCCCGGTTTCTTCCGACCAACCAAACTGTGGGACTTGCTGATTATCAATCAGGGCCGCCTGGTGGCCGCACTCGAGCTGAAATCTCAGGTTGGCCCGTCGTTCGGAAATAACTTCAACAACCGGACGGAAGAAGCGCTCGGCACGGCGCTCGATCTTTGGACCGCTTACCGGGAAGGGGCTTTTGGCGAAGCGCCGCGCCCGTTCGTCGGCTGGCTGATGCTCGTCGAGGATGCGCCGGAATCCCGCTCGCCGGTCAAAGACAGCTCGCCGCATTTCTCGGTGTTTCCAGAGTTCAAGGGCGCGTCGTACCTCGAGCGCTATAACATCCTGTGCCGGAAACTGACGCAGGAACAGCTGTACACGACGGCGACCATTATGGCCTCGCCGCGCACGGCGGCCGACTCGGGGGAATTCACCGAACTCTCGGAAATGACCGGCCTCAAAACATTTATCACGAGCTTTGCGGGCCATATCGCAGCGGAGGCAGCGCGATAAGCCAACGGTTGAGCGTTTCTATGAATTAATAGGTGTCAGTCATGGGTGACGGCTATAATTTTCAGCAATTGAAAACAGAAATTCTTGCACTAAGCAAAGCTCAAGAATGGGAAGTTGCAAAGAAAGAATGGAAGCTCGTTGAAATTAGCGAGGCGAGTGATCCGGAAACATGTCTGTGCGGCCACTACCCTATAATTGAGCTATGCACGATCTCTAACATTGTCACAGGTCGATCAGTTGACGTTGGCAACGTATGCGTCAAGAGGTTTCTAGGGTTTCGGTCTGATCTTATTTTCACGTCCGTAAAAAAGATCAGGAATGATATAAACAAAAGCATCGGCGCTGATGCCATTGTATTCTTTTACGAACGAGACGTAATAAACAGTTGGGAATATAATTTCTTGCAAGACAACATGCGCAAGCGCATTCTAACGCCGAGCCAAGCCGCAAAACGGCGAACAATAAATCAAAAAATCCTGAATTCAATTCGACGGCGCGGGCTTAATTAGAATGACGAAATAGCCAGAACATCAATCAGACACCGTATTTTGTAGCCTCAACGCTTTTTACAAAGCGCAGGATCGCAGTGACAGAGTCAAAGATAAATCGCGCCTCGGCATGGTCAGGCAGTTCGTTGTCATGAGCGAGGGTGTCGTTGTTGCGGACATAGTTGAATTTATCAAAGACGCCGATCGCATTTTTGATGATCTGCTTCGATATTTCGCGCATCGGATAGTCTTTCTCGCAGGCTTTGACGTATTTGCCGACGCGCGAGTGCAGAGGCTCGGCTCGGTCCCAAGTGACACGGTGCGCATCGAGCAGATGCCCGAACTTTTTCATGCAATAAGTGTGAAGCCGATCAAGCACGGCTGCCGGCTTATTGGCCGCAATATCGCGCTCGATCGCCGCGACCAATTCCTCAAGGGTTTCGTCGCGTGTGAAGCGGTCGATGGCGTCGGTACGTGGCACAGCTCCGGCGCTATCGATTGAAGATAACAGGTCAAACAGGCGCTTTTTGTTGGCGTCATAGTTCTCATGCTGGACGATATTCGGGAGTGTTTCCGCGTGTTCCCAGAGCCGCCGAAGTACGCGACAAACGATGTATTCCTCCTCGACTTCAATCAAGGCGCGGAAGCGGTTAGCCTTGGAACTGCCGCGATGACTATATTTGTCGTCGTAGATGCTTATGCGAAACTCGTCGTCGAAAAACTCGGAAAACGTCCGGTTGGAAAAATCCAGCACATAGCCGTCGCCCATGAGAAAGGCGGCGTCGATGATCCTCATTTCGGAATGTTTCAGGGCAACCATTTGTGGGCTTTCAAAGAGATAATCGAGCAATCGTCCAACCGCGCACGTTACGAAGCAGCCGGCGGTGTAGTCGGAGCGGTTGGGGTTGACGGCGCGGCGCTTGCCGGTGTGATCGGGATTACAACATCATCGATCATGTCGTTTGCGCCGATATCCAAAGCGCGTTCGAGGAGCGCATTGAAGTTGGCCTCGACCAAGCCGGGAGTTTTCTGCGAATGGTGCCAGCGGATAACTCGGTGCGGATTCCAAATTAGTACGTGGCTGATCGGGCCAGATTTTCCAGGTTTGATGTCGATGAAGTTCAGCTTCTGCAGAAGCTGCATGCGACCGCTCCAAGTATACAAAGCCCTTTGGCCGGTGAATCCCGCTGCGTGAGCCATTTCCTGAGGCTTCGAGATGTTCACCATTGAGTTATCCCATGTGTCGCACCACAGGCCGAGGTAAGTCGATGAAAGCGGCTTGCCGTTGCTGAGGTCATCCATGATCTGGAGGACGAGTGGCATCGTTTTCGGTATCGTAGCGAAGCCTTTATTGGCCAAGCGATGCCAAAGCCACGGCTGCATTCCCGGCCATAATAATTCGCGCTGAGCCAACTGCTTTTTAGCTATTGCCTTGCCGTCACGCACGCTCGCCATCATTGCCTCCAGATAAAAGGTTGACGGGTATGGACCCCGTTGAATTTGGTCATTGCCCCTGCCGGGGTGGAATCGGCTGGGGCGAGCCGGGTGTGGACCCCGGCACCTTCTTCTCGTCTCGTCACTTCCGAGTGTGGACCCCGGCGCTCGACGCTGACAATTCATAATATACAACAATATTATTTAAATTCAACGACTTAGATATTTACTCGCGCAATTTGAGTTGCATAATGTAACATTTCATATATTCGTGATTGTCGTAATTTTTACAACTCACATATATGAGTTTGCAATTATAAAACCGTAACTGCGAAAAAATACAACAAAAACCGCCAGTTACGCTTATGCGCCCTGTGCTCAATATGCTGATGTGCTGAAATGTCCTGACCTGTACTCGCTGTCCTCACGGATGGTACGGAAGGGTAGAGGGTTAGCCGCAGCGGCGGCCGAGCTAGAAGTCATCCAGCCGCCGAGAACGAGAAGGGTAGTTAAATCAGCACGCGCTCAACCTCATCAAGCGTCACTTCCTCGGCGCGCCGGTCATAAAGCTGCGTCGTGCGGGTGCTGGCGTGGTTCGCCATCTGCGCCGCGCGCTCCAACGTGCCGCCGTTTTTCAAGTACGCCGTGACGCCCGTGGCCCGAAACGTGTGATTGCCGACGCGCGTGGTGATGTCGGCCGCCTGGGCGCGACGCTGGATCATCGCATAGGCGTTGGCCTGGGGCAGGGGATTGCCCGTCAATTGCCCGGTCGATCGGCTGTAGCTCTGAAACAGCAGCGCCTTCGGCTGGTTCGCAAGGCCCGCGCCGTCGAGATAGGCGTGCAAATAGGCCTCTAAATTATGGTGGCAGGGCATGGCGTGCTGCTTGCCGCCCTTTTCGTGCAGACGCACCCAAAGCCGGCGGTTCTGCGTGTAGACGTCCTCGACCTGCATGCCGATCGCCGCGCCGATGCGCGCGAAGGAATAGACCATCAGCCCAATCAAGGCGCGGTCGCGCAGGCCGATCACGGTTGAGGTGTCAATCGCATCGAGTAGCTGGCGCGCCTCGGCTGGATCAAGCACGGGCGTCTTGCCGCGCCGCACGATATGGCGCGGCCCGCGCACGGCGGCGGCCGGATTGGTCGGCATGATCTGGCCGATTACCAGCCAGTCGAACAAATGCTTCAGCGCCGCCAGGCGCAATTTCGCGGTCGGGGCCGAGCGCGCCTTTTGCAGCTGCTCGATATAAGCGGCGACATGCACGCTCTCGATCGCCGTGAGCTGCGTCACGCCATGCGCCTCCAGCCAGGCGAAAAACTCCTGCGCCGCGCGCGCATAGGCGCGGCGCGTGTGCGGATTCCTGATTTGCGCCGTGAAGAATTCAAAAAAGCGATAGCAGGCGCGCTCGCCGGACGCGGCGACGAGCGAATGGGTGCGCGAGGAGATGAGGGCGGGGAGGGCGCGGGTCATTTTCCGGCGTATCCCATCCATCTTAGAGGCAAGTCGCCATAGCCGTTGGCTATCGTTCCCAAAAGTATCATGGCGACGCCAATGACTCTCTCGGCCACAACGTCGTGCACAATCCCGGGACGCGCGGCTTTCTGTTCCGCCGTCTGTCGCTGAAGCAGTTCTTTCGACGAGTTCCCCGAAAGATGTTCGCCCGGCAGCTGACGATTGACGGTTTCCCGCAGGCCGGTTCGAAAATAGGGCCACGCCGTCACGACGATCCCCAAACTGATCATGGCCGTGCCGAAGCGCGCCCCGATCGCCGGATCGTGCGTGGCTCGGAACCAAACGACGTGGCCCGCGCCGATGATGAGCAAGATCGCCCCGTAGCTGACCCACGTCCACCAATGTCGAGACATGCTCTCCTCTTTCTATTTGATAAAGGTTATTATCATATACAACTGCGGCAATCCCCCGCAAAGAAGGTTTTCTTTGATCGCGCAAATTTTTCGTGCTATTTTCCGAATAACGCAAATCGCCTCCAGCGGGGATTCCCTTGACCGATCCGAAGCCCATTTTCACTCGCATCACAACCGAGCTGCCCCGCATCCTCTTTACCGGTGCCCGCGAAGAATGGGACGGTGCGTTTTTCGAAGCGTCCCGGCGCACCGACGAAGCAAGCCGATACGATACGCCAGAAAAGAAAGAGGTGCTGGGGCGAGAACGTCATTGGTGCTGTGAACGCGCCCTTCGGCGCGCGGGAGAGGCGGCGGAGTTTATCTTTGCGACGCCGGACACCAATCCCGTTGGCGGGCGCTATGCCCTCTTGATAAGCCCACGCTTCATCATCGGTCGCGCGAAGCTCGATCGATACAGAGGCAACGTCAAACCTGTAAAATATCGCAAGCAACTGGCGGCGATGAATGCCGCAGTATCCCAGCTTCAAAATGATCTGTTCCAGGCCCGCGTCCAAGTAGACGACGATCGACTCTTCGGCCTGTTTTTGTCAGCGGCGCATCCGAATCACCCTGAAGTTCCTGCATTCTTAAATTTCGCGATTCCCAATAGCGACCTGACCGGCTGGATTTTCAATCAGCCCGTTGAAAACGTCATCGCGGCTTACGCGAAGGTCGAGCGCCCTACCGAACAGGTTCCCGATCTCGTAAAAGTTGCACTCAAGAAACCAACGGCGTCGTGATCGTCATGAAGCAAGGGGTTCCCGGATTTCTTCCCTGCCGTCTAACCGAAGCCCTAGACGCGCGCGGCCTCTCACAGGTTTCGCTCGCGCAACTTATGGGACGCAACAGCAGTACGTGCATTTCTCGCTGGCTTCGTGGTGAGCAAGCGCCGGAAACGACAGCGGTTTCTGAACTGAGCAAAGCGCTGAATTTGCCGGTGTCCTACTTTTTAAAGCCTCTGCCCGAACACGGCGCTGCACCATTCTTCTTCCGCTCCATGGTCGCTGCGACCAAAACCGCGAGGAACAAGGCGAAAGCGCGTCTGCGTTGGGGGCAGGATATTAGTCTGGCTCTGCAAGAGGTGGTCGATCTTCCAAAATGCAATGTGCCAGACCCCATTGGCCTGCGCGATTTTCGAACGCTCGATGATGAAGCCATTGAGGAGGCGGCAACGGTTTGTCGGCGTGCATGGGGGCTTGGTGACGGCCCTCTCTCGGACGTGCATCTTCTTCTCGAAAACAACGGAATCGTGGTTGTTCACGATGAAATCGGTGCCGCCACTATGGATGGCGTGTCGTCATGGTCGCGCGTGGATAACCGTGCTTATATCTATGTCGCTATCGATAAGCCATCGGCGGTACGCACGCGTTTCAACGTCGCCCATGAGCTCGCGCATATCGTGCTGCATCGTCGGGTCGATCAATCAACGCTGACAAAGCCGGAAGAATTTAAATTGATCGAGCATCAGGCGCACTTGTTCGCAGCGGCATTCTTGTTGCCAGCCAAGAGTTTTGCGGGAGAGCTGGCCACCCCGACGCTGTCGGCTTTCCAAGCTTTAAAAGGGCGCTGGAAAGTCTCTATCGGGGCAATGATTAAGCGCTGCCACACTCTTGGGATAACCAGCGACGAATATACACTTCGTCTTTGGAAACATTACAGCGCGCGCGGATGGAGAACGTCGGAGCCGCTTGACGATGTTATCGAGGTCGAGGAGCCGCGCATATTGTCGCGCTCGATCCGTATTCTAGCGGAGCAAGGCGGATGGAGCTTGGCGCAGATTGTCGACAGTCTTCCTTTTGCGGCTAACGACATTGAACGGCTGGCAAGTCTTCCGGCTGGCTTTCTGAGCGCGGCGGCTGCGCCCGTTATAGAGTTGCCACGTCTGAAATCCGCATCGTCTCCGTCAACGGGGCCAGCCCAGGTCTTAGATTTTCCTCGGCGAAAATCACCTGCATAGCGGCGATGGGACCATGTTTTGCACCTAACTTATGCAACGAAAAGACCATGCCAATTCAATGAGATAATTTTCATGCAAATGTTTTGATTTTTGCATAAAACTCAAATTTCCGGCTTACATGAAAATATTTTGCGTATTTTCATATTACCTCTTGAGCTTAAGCGGGCGACCTGCGATAGAGAGCAACCACGCAAACACGCAGCATGGATGCACATAATGGCCCGCTTCACCAAAAACCAAATGCTCGACGAACTCCGCGCGATCTTTCTGTTTGAAGCCGATCACATTCTCATGGGCGCGGGCGGGGCGGTAGCCGAAGCCTTTATTGGTTTTGGCTCGGGAGACGCAGGGGAATATTGCCATCGCCCGTCCAGCGACGTCGATTTAAGCCGTTTCCAAATCGCTCAAGCATTTGAAAATGGCTATGAATACGCATTCTGCCCAAGCTTCCTCAACCGTATTGGGGAAGGTGACGTTCAAGACCTCATTGTTTTTATGCTTGGAACCCCCAGAATCGGAGGCATCGACTCAGGGGGCGAGCTGCACGAGTTCATGACGCCCAATGGTAAGTGCCAGGCAGTTGCCGACGCCGTCCATGCTCGCTGGAAGCTCGAATGGGACACCTTTGGCCCGCACGACTTCACGACACGGGAACTAGCGCTGCTCGCCGACATGACGGAAGGGGCTGTGCGTAATGCCTTAGCCGATAAGACCGAAAATGGCCTTCGCGCGATTCCAGGTACTAAAAACCCGGTCATGGTGGAACACGCTGAAGCGTTGCGCTGGCTTAAAGGGCGGCGCGGATTCATCCCGTCGCCTGAACGCGCCAGTGAAGACCGCTTTCTTACGGAGCACTTGCAAAACATCCAGTCCAGCAAAGCGCTTGGTGAACTGATTGGCCGACGCTTATGGAGCGCGTTCGGATCGCCAGAAAAAGCCCCATCGGCCTTGGGATGGAGCGCGGAAGAACTCGAAAACTGGCGAAATGGCACTCAAATTTTCAGCGAAGACAAAGCCAAACAATTGGCCCGGGCTTTCGATTTCGACGTGCCGTTGTTCGTTGGCAAAGCTCTAGAAGTAACACTCCGTCACAGCCTCTCCATCAAGACCGGAGAACGTTCATGATGGCCTCGCCCTTTGGCTTCACACGCCACGCAAAGGATCGGTCTGGTGTGCGCGCCATTCCTGAAATGATTGCGGAACTCATCATCGAATACGGTGAGTCTCGCGACGCCGGGGACGGCGCTCGAAAATACGCCCTAACCAAAGAAAGCATGTCGCTGCTGCGCCGGCGCGCCGGAAGCGGCATTGCGAAAGCCCTCAGCTTTTATCGGGACCGCAATGCCTACGTCGTCGCAAGCGGCGGTCGCATCATCACAGTCGCTTATTCCAATCATCCTCTTTTTAATTGAAAGCGAGCCTATGGCCAACGACCTCTTTTCAGAATTCAGACACGCCCTGCGCGATATGAGCGAAGCGGACCTTCTTGCAGAAATCGCTCGTCCGCAGAAACTTCTCATCTCCAGCGATCATAACGGCGCCCGCGCGCTCGATGTCGCCTATGCGCCATTTGACCACGTGAACCTCAACGCCGACATCGTGATTGTCGGACTCACCCCTGGTCGCCAGCAGATGCGAAACGCTCTGCTTGAGGCCCGCAGATGCTTGAAAGCTGGCTTCAGCGATGAAGCAGCAAAGAGCGCCGCAAAAGTCTTCGCCAGTTTCTCAGGGCCGATGCGCACGAATTTGATCGCGATGCTCGATAGCGTGGGAGTGAACCAAGCGCTTCGGCTGGCGTCCACAGCGACCCTTTGGGGCGCCGACGCCAATCGCGTGCATTTCACCTCTGCTTTGCGATACCCGGTGTTCGTCGATAACGAGAATTATTCGGGCGCGCCTTCGATGCTGTCGACAACCTTTTTACGCAAGCAGTTGATGCAATGGTTCGCCGCCGAGATGGCCGCCCTACCAAACGCCGTGTTTGTGCCCCTTGGCCCAAAAGTGACTGAAGCCGTTGAAGCTGCCGCTTCTCACCTCGGGATGAGCACCGCACGGGTGTTGTCTGGATTACCGCACCCGAGCGGCGCAAACGCCGAGCGCATTGCGTTTTTCCTGGGACGTAAGAAGCGCGAAGACATATCCGCCAAAGTAGACGCCAACCGGCTGCTATCGTGCCGAGCATCATTGGAAGCCAAGATCGGATCGTGGGGGTAAAGCCGCCCCTAGTGGCCGGCGGTGCCGCCGCTGACTCAACGAGATCACACCGACTGCACAAGAAAACACGAGAAGGATTATAGCTTTGGAATTTGCGGAGAAAACTAAATCAAAAGCCGGCATGCCCTATTCCGAGACGCCCATGGCGCATTATCTCACGAAGCGGATCGATGCGCTATTGGGTATCAAGAACCAGCGCGAAATCGCCGCTGAGATTGGCTACGACAAGCCGAATATGATTTCCATGTTCAAGCGCGGCGAAACCAAGGTGCCGCTCGACAAGATTCCACTACTCGCCAAGGCGCTGCAAGTCGACCCGGCGCACCTGTTCCGCCTCGCCATGGAACAGCAATGGCCCGGCATGAAAGTGGTAGTGGACGAAATTTTCAAGAACATCGCCTCGGACAACGAAACTGAAAACCTGCTCAAGCCCTGGCGTGAGATCACCAAAGAACGCGATCCGTCACCAAACTCGCACATGGCCAGAATTCTTGAACGCGCGTTCAAGGAAATCATGGGTGCGACACCTGCGGAAAAAGTTTGATTCTATTTCTCGCGCGCAGTGGGGGGGCGGCGGCGGGGCCGCGGCACGCGGGCGGCTCATCCCCGGCGGGGGCCCCCACGAACACGCCCGCGCTTACGG
>JARLJC010000372.1 GCA_031291435.1 Alphaproteobacteria bacterium
CTCGCCCGTTGGCGCATTGGACATCGTCAGCAATTTCGGCGGCGTTGCGGCCGTCTCGTCTACGACTGTCGCTTTTGCTTTGCGATCCATGAGGAGTCCGACCGGCGCAAGGTGATTAGGATGCTCAATTTACGTTCATTACCGCAGGTAAGAAGGCGATAAGTCTCCTTGTCCCCAGGAATTTTAGCACCTTTTGCCGATCAGAACAATATGTTCTCAAAAATGTTTCATAGAATCAACAGTTTAATCCTATCCGTCCGGTTCAGCAGTCCAGCGTCGTTTCGACCTCCCAGCGACTGAGGTGGCGCATATATTCGTTCCAGGCTTGCGTTTTCAGTTTGACATAAGCCGTAATGAATTCGGAACCGAAGGCCTTTTCATAAAGCGGCGAGGCCTCCAAGGCCCGCAGCGCGTCGAGCAGGTTGAGCGGCAGTTTTTTCGTGCCTTCGATCAGATGGCCGTGGGTATACATATTGATATCAAGACGTTTGCCAGGGTCGCGGGCGTTCTTGATGCCGTCGAGGCCGGCCGCGAGCATTGCCGCCTGCAGCAGATAGGGGTTGGCGGCGCCGTCGGCGAGGCGCAGTTCGAAGCGTCCTTCCTCGGGGATGCGCACCATATGCGTGCGGTTGTTGCCGGTATAGGAGATCGTGTTCGGCGACCAGGTCGCGCCGGACAGAGTGACGCTGGCGTTGATGCGCTTATAGCTGTTGACTGTCGGGTTGGTCATGGCGGTCAGCGCTTCGGCATTGGCGAGAATGCCGGCGAGGAACTGATAGCCGAGCTTGGAGACACCGAGTTCGCCCTGCGGATCGGAAAAGACGTTCGTGCCGTCCTTCCAGAGCGAAACATGCGAATGGCAGCCGTTGCCGGTGAGGTTGGGGAAGGGCTTGGGCATGAAGGTGGCCCGCAGCCCGTGCTTTTCGGCGATCGACTTCACCATATATTTGAAGAGGGAGTGCCGGTCGGCGGTCACCAGCGCCGTATCATATTCCCAGTTCATCTCGAACTGACCGTTGGCGTCTTCGTGATCGTTTTGGTAGGGCCTCCAGCCGAGTTCCAACATGCTGTCGCAGATTTCCGAGATCACATCATAGCGGCGCATGAGCGCGGCCTGGTCGTAACAGGGCTTTGCCTGCTGATCGCCGGCATCGGCAATGCCGTCGCCGCTGGGCGAGATCAGAAAGAACTCGCATTCGACGCCGGATTTCATTTCAAGACCTTGTTCGGCTGCCGCGGCGATCATCCGGCGCAACAGGTTGCGCGGCGCATGGGCGACTTCCCGGCCGTCCATCCAAGGATTGCCGGCGAACCAGCCGACTTCCTTCTTCCACGGCAGTTGCACGAGACTTTCGGGATCGGGAATGACGAACATGTCGGAATCGGCGGGCGTCATGTCGAGCCAGGTCGCAAAGCCGGCAAAGCCCGCGCCGCTCTTCGCCATCGCCTTGATCGCTTCGGCGGGGACGAGTTTCGAACGCTGCGTGCCGAAGAGATCGGTGAACGAAATCAGAAAATATTTGATGCCGCGATCCTTGGCGATTTTTTCGAGGTCTTTTGATGACATGTCCTCTTTCCCATCCGAAGATTCTTCAGACCTAGCCGTGTTCCACCGCGCTTTTTCACGCGAAGAGTCGATGGCGCGGCTTTTTGCCGGGCGCTCTGTCGTTGCGTTCTGCCGCACCCTTCGCGACGACAAGATAGACCGGGCACTTTGCGAGCCGGCGCACGCGATAGGGTTCCTGATCCCAGAACAAACCGGCAAAAAGCCAATGCTGCGGCGGCGGCGCCGCCATGACAATTGCGTCTGGGGCTAATTGCGCGGCTTCTTTCAAAA
>JARLJC010000373.1 GCA_031291435.1 Alphaproteobacteria bacterium
CCCAGGGTGGTGAAATAGGCATCCATGCCGATCCGCAATTTGGGCACATCGGCTTCGGACACCTGGGTGTAGACAGTCATCGTCGCCAGATCGGAAATGGTCAGGATGGTGGGCGCCTGCTGGTTGGCATTCAGGGTTTGGCCTTCCTTGGCGGGGATCGCGGTCACCGTTCCTGTCATCGGTGCATAAATCTTGGCGTAGCCAAGCGTTGCCTTGTCGGCGTCCAGCGTGGATTGGGCCTGGGTTATCTGCGCCTGCACGGCCTTTACCTGCGCCGCACCCGAGCGCTGAGCGGATAGCGCGATATCATAAGCGTCCTGGCTGGTGGCACCCTGGTTTTTCAGGCGGGTCTGGCGGCCTGCCTGTGCGGCGGTGAGAATCTGGGAGGATTGCTTGTCCGACAGCTGGGCCCGGAAGTTCTGCAACTGGGCACTGTCGGCATCGACCTTTGCGGCAGCAACCGTGGAATCGATTTCCGCCACCAGGTCGCCGCTTTTGGTGTCATCGCCGATTTTCACATACAGCTTTTTCAGCTGTCCGGAGACCTGGGCGCCGACATCGACGGTGTTGAACGGCTGCAGGCTGCCGATGGCCGTGACGAGATTTTCGACATCACCGCGCACCGCGGTAACGACCACGGGGGACCCGGACGCGGCGCTGTTCCAGTTATAAGCGAGATAGGCCGCAGCAAGCGCGGCGGCGCATGCAAGGGCGCCGGCCATTACCTTGCGGCGTCGCAATAAATCCCAAACGCCCCCCGCGAAATGCTTCGTGGGAGGCGGTTTTGGAAGCGGAACGTTTCGCGGTCCAGCACTGAGAAGCGTGTCTTGAACCGACATGGAGCGCCCTAATAATTCCAGCGGCGACAATAGCGTTCGTGATGGCGGTAGCCCCACGAGACGCAACGCCGATGGCGATGATAATTGCGATGATGACCGCCGACATGGACGCCGACGCCGACATTGCCGATATGAACGCCGGCGCCTGCGCCTTCGGCGTCGGCAGCGGTCGCACCGATGAGCGTCAGCGCGAAGATCGAAGCGATAAGTGTTTTCATGAGATTTGCCTTTTTTGGAGCGCTTAAAGTTTTCCGAGCACGACCAGGATCAGCACGATGACGAGCACCAGCCCGAGCCCGCCGCCGCCGTAATAGCCGGTCCCATAAAACGGGCCGCCGCCGAAGCCACTGAAACCGCCCAGCAGTGCGATGATCAAAATGACAAGCAATATGGTTCCCAGAGACATCCCTTAACTCCTGAAAATGGGCCAATCGACCGCGCCGTCACCGGCTGTTGAGCAGAAGGTCCAGAATCACGCCGGTGGCGACCGCGGCCAGGAAGTAATTGTTGTTGTCGTCGCGGACCCAGTGATAGCCACGCGGGGGCCTTCTGAGATGGCGCTGCTGCCAGTCGCTCACGACATATTGCCGGTTGCGGCGATATTGATCCGGCACCCGGTCTCCGCGCGAATAGCGGGGCGTGGTCATGCGAACGCCGGGATTGCCGCGATAACCCTCATAACGGTCCTGCCCGCCGGAATAGCCAGGCTGGGCGATGGCGGCGGTGGAGCCCAGAAGGGACACAGCCAATGCGATTTTGAAAATCCGGTTCATTGCATCTCTCCTTGCTGATTGTCGGGTGAAAATCGGCGTGAATAACTCCGCCAAGATGATCAAAGTGCCACCCAAGTGGTCAGGATGCGTTGATCTGAATCAACCGTGTCTGGTATCGGACACTGTTGACGAATGCTCGCGCAAGTGGATGGAACTGCTGCCTATTCCTATGGAGCCCGGCGCTTCTTCGCGCCAAGCAAACGATCAAATTCCCGTTTGGAAATCCCGTAACATTCACATGAGCGCCGCTCCAGGCCGCGACGATCGAGAATCGACACATTGCCGCGCTTATAGGTTATGAGACCGGCGCGCTGCAGGGCGCCTGCCGCAACCGAGACGCCGGTGCGCTGGACCCCCAGCATCATCGCCAGAAATTCCTGGGTCAGCATGAAATCGTCCGCTTCCATGCGGTCGCGGGTCATCAACAGCCAGCGGCAGCAACGCTGCTCCAGCGAATGAAATTGGTTGCAGGCCGCCGATTGAGCCACCTGATTGAAGAAAGCATGGGTGTAACGAAGCATCACCGTTCGCATCGAAACGCTCTTCGCCAGTTCCCTCCTGAACA
>JARLJC010000052.1 GCA_031291435.1 Alphaproteobacteria bacterium
AAGGCGCTGGAAAAGGCCGGCTGGAAGGTCAAGGATCTCGATCTCGTCGAGGCGAACGAAGCCTTCGCGGCGCAGGCCCTCGCGGTCAACAAGGACATGGGCTGGGATCCGGCGATCGTGAATGTCAATGGCGGCGCGATCGCGATCGGCCATCCGATCGGCGCATCGGGCGCCCGGGTCCTTGTCACGCTTCTGCACGAAATGCAGAGGCGCGGCGCCAAAAAGGGCCTTGCCACGCTCTGCATCGGCGGCGGCATGGGCATTGCGCTCGCTGTCGCGCGCTAATCGCTGCGACCGGCGGTGATTTTAATATTTCGCGGCGCTTTCCTGTGGCGCCGCGAAAATCGGCCAATGGCACGAATGTACTTTTAATCAAGAAATTGAAGGGACGGAATCATGGCTAAGGTAGCGGTAGTCAGCGGCGGCACGCGCGGCATTGGCGCCGCCATCAGCAAGGCCTTGCAGGCGGCGGGTTACACTGCCGTCGCGAACTATGCCGGCAATGATGAAGCGGCGGCGAAATTCAAGGCCGAGACCGGGATCCCGGTCTATAAATGGGATGTTGCGAACTACAAGGCCTGCGCCGAGGGACTAAGCAAAGTCACCCACGAGGTCGGGCCGGTCGAGATCCTCGTCAACAACGCGGGGGTCACCCGCGACACCATGTTCCACAAAATGACGCCGGAGCAATGGTATGAGGTCATCAACATCAATTTGAATTCGCTCTTCAACATGACCCGCCCGGTGATCGAGGGTATGCGTGAACGCGGCTTTGGCCGGATCGTCAATATTTCCTCAATCAACGGCCAGAAGGGCCAGGTCGGCCAAACGAATTACACCGCGTCGAAATCCGGCGACATCGGCTTCACGAAATCGCTTGCCCAGGAAAACGCGGGCAAGGGGATCACCGTCAACACCGTTTGCCCAGGCTATATCGCAACCGACATGGTCAAGGCGGTTCCGAAGGAAGTTTTGGAAAAATCGGTTCTGCCGCTCATTCCGGTGCGCCGGCTTGGCGAACCGGAGGAAGTTGCCCGCTGCGTTGTGTTTCTCGTCGCCGAGGAGTCCGGCTACATCACCGGGTCGACGCTGACCATCAACGGCGGCCAATATATGGTGTGATCATTGTGCTTCCGGATGCAACGGCGGGCAGGGCAGAGCATCGCCACGGTGCACTGATCGAATGCAGGCCAAGAGGGAAGCATGAAACATCGCGGGACCGGTGCCGTCAGGCCGCCAATTTACGGGTAAAATCATTGGCCGTGCTGTCTGACCGGCTCACGTTTTTTGAGCTTGCGGAACGGTAAGTGCAACTGAGACATGGAGCGCTTCGCGTTCGATCGCTCATGGTCTCTCTCTATCTATTTGTTTTGCCGCATGATCTAATCTAAAAAGTCTGCAACTTTCCGGGATCATGCGCCGGAGTTCCGGTTCAAGATTAAGATTTTGCGATGAAATTTCTCGATTCTGCCAGGGTTTATATACGGTCGGGCGACGGTGG
This sequence comes from Alphaproteobacteria bacterium, assembly GCA_031291435.1. Lineage (GTDB taxonomy): Bacteria > Pseudomonadota > Alphaproteobacteria > UBA9219 > UBA9219 > CAIXLI01. Next base: position 1,502 of record JARLJC010000052.1, read on the forward strand.
CGCCGGATGCCTGTCGTTCCGGCGCGAGAAATTTATTGAATTCGGCGGTCCGGACGGCGGCGACGGCGGCCGCGGCGGCGACGTCTTCGCCGAATGCGTCGCGGGCCTCAATACGTTGGTCGATTACCGCTACC
>JARLJC010000053.1 GCA_031291435.1 Alphaproteobacteria bacterium
CATGCCGACGCCGCGCCCCGAGACCGAAGTCACGGCGGCGGCGGTCGAGAAGCCCGCCTTGAAGATGAACTGCATGATCTGCTGGTCGGACATGCCCGCGAGCTCATTCTCGCTGACGAGGCCTTTTTCCAGAGCCTTGGCCTTGATCTTGTCGAGGGCGAGGCCTTTGCCGTCATCGGAAATGTCGATGATGATATGACCGCCTTCGTGATAGGCGTTGAGTTTGATGGTGCCGAGCTCGGGCTTGCCGAGTTTCATACGGTCGGCGGGCAATTCGATGCCGTGATCGGCGGAGTTGCGTACCATATGGGTGAGCGGATCCTTGATAAGCTCCAGCACCTGGCGGTCGAGTTCGGTTTCGGCGCCAATCATCTGCAGCTCAATCTTCTTGTGCAGTTCGGTGGCGAGGTCGCGCACGATGCGCGGCAATTTAGCCCAGGCATTGCCGATCGGCTGCATGCGGGTTTTCATCACCCCGTCCTGCAGTTCCGACGTCACCTGATTGAGGCGCTGCAACGGCGCGGCAAAGGCGCTGTCTTTCTGGCCGCGCAGAATTTGCAGCAACTGGTTGCGGGTCAGCACAAGTTCGCTGACGGTCGTCATCAGGCTTTCGAGCTGATCGACATTAACGCGGATGCTTTGATCGGCGACGGATGCACCGCCTTTGGCCGGCGCATGATCGTCGGTTTTCGCGACGGCCTGCGCGGGCTTGGGGGCGGGAGCAGCCGCCGGCTTGGGCGCCGGCGTTTGCGCGGCAGGCACAGGAACAAATCCGTGTTCATCGGGCACGGGGGCGGCAGGCGCCGCAGTTTGCGCAGCCGGTACGGGAACAAATCCATGTTCGTCGGGAACGGGAACGGACGACGCCGTGGCTCCGGCGGGCACCGGCACGAAACCGTGTTCATCCGGCACCGGGCCGGACGATGCCGCAGGGGTGGGGGCAGCGGCGGGCGCGGCCTTGCCGTCGGCCATCGCGTTCAGTTCGGCGATCAGTTCTTCGTCTTTGCCTTCGGGTTCGGCTTCATGCTGTTCGAGATAGGCGAGCAGCGTCTTGATCTTGTCGATGCATTTGAAAATCAGCGACACCGCCGCCGGGGTGACCTCGAGTTCTTTGTCGCGGAATTTGCCGAGAATATTTTCTCCCGCATGTGCGACATGTTCGAGTCGCGGCAATCCGAGAAAGCCGCAAGTGCCCTTGACGGTATGGACGAGACGGAAAATGCTACCGATGAGATCGGGGTCGTTGGGATTCTGTTCGAGGCGCACAATCTCGACATCGAGCGTGGCAAGATTTTCAGCGGTCTCGGTGAGGAATTCGCGGAGGAGATCGTCCATGGGTGACTACCTTCGAAAAGCGCGGCGCGGCCCCGAAGTACGGGATGCGCCTGGCAAGGATTCAGCACCCCATTTTGCCTCTCTAATTCTTAAGAAACATTTACGAGACGCGTTTCGGTTTCGGCCTCAGGCGTCGCCGGAGCAGCCGCAAGCGTAAGATCGAGCCTGTCGGGGATGGAATGGTCATACACGACCTTCAAACCGAAATGTTCGGCGAATTTGCCGGTGACATAGGCCTGTATGCTGCGCGGCGACAATTCGTCGACCGCGACCGCGCCATCGAGCGCTTCCTGCAGCTGTAAACTGAGATGCGCGCTGCGCCCCACCACTTCGAGACGGCAGCCGCTACCCGCATCGCGCACGGTGACGACGCCGCCGTAAGCGAGCGTTTCTTCGGCGAGAATAATCATGTTGAGAACGGTCTTGAGAAAGCCGCGCTGCACCGCGCCCTCAGGCAAGGACTGGTCTTCGTTCCATACCAGCGTAATCTTTCCGCCTGAGAGATATTGTTCGGCGACTTGACGCACGTCGCGGACGCTTAGATTTTCTTCGCTGCCCGCCCGGCCATAAGCCATGCGGAACAGGCGCAGGCGGCGGGCGGCGTTGACGGCGCTGTCGCCGATCAGCTTCATCGCCTCTTCGACCACCGAGCCGCCGATATCCTCGATCAGCTCGACACCGTTATTGATGGCGCTGACGGGGCTGACCAGATCGTGGCAGACCTTGGAGGAGAGAAGCTCCATGACGCGGAGATCGATTTGCATGATGATTCCATTGGCTAACAGCAGGTAAATTCTGGGCGTGAGTCGTTAAGAGAGGCTTAAGAGGGAGAAGGAAGAAGAGGGGGAGAAAGAGACGAGGGGAACAGGAACAATAGACTCGCAGCGTTCCGGCAACCCGTCAATTTTACCGCCCCCCCCCTCTTCTCCCCCTCTTTCTTTCTCCCTCTTCTTCCCCTACTCTCTGCCCATGAAAATCCATTTCACCGCCAGCCATTCCCTGCTCGCGCAGCAATCTTTCGCGGCCTATACCAAGCGTTATGGGCAGGTTCCCCTGCGCGAGGCCGATATCGTGGTGGCGCTGGGGGGCGATGGGCATGTTTTGCGCATGCTTTATGACGCAATGGAGATCGGCAAGCCGGTTTTCGCGATCAGGCGCACCGATTCGGTAGGTTTTCTGTGCAATGACTATACCGAGGAGGATTTGCAGGAACGTTTAGCCAAGGCGCAGAGCGTTACACTACATCCGTTGCGAATCGAGGCCGTTTTGCGGGACGGTTCAACCCACATGGCCTCGGCCATCAATGAAATCACGGTGTTACGCGAAACCCCTCAAGCGGTGCGTTTACGCATCCTGATCGACGGAATTGAGCGAATCGCCAGCTTCAGCGGCGACGGGATTCTGGTTTCCACGCCTGCGGGCAGCACCGCCTACAACCATTCCTGCGGCGGCCCGATCATGCCGCTCGATTCGAATACCCTGGTGATGACCGCCATCAGCGGCTACCGCCCCCGCCGCTGGACATCCGCCGTATTGCCGCAAAAAGCGGTGGTGACTGTCGAGGTGATGGAAATCGAAAAACGCCCGGTGCGCATCGAGTCAGGCGCATCGGTCATTCGCGATGTCGCGTCGGCAAAAATCTGGCTGGATTGCAAAAAAGACATCGCGTTAATGTTCGACCCCGGCGCGCATCTCGGCGAACGCATCATCCGCGAACAGTTTATGCTGTAGAGAGCCTGCCCAAATGCCCCCTTAAGCGGCCCGCGCCGTATCCCAGACGCCACCGCGAGTCTTGAGGGTGATTTTCTTTTTCGGCGCCTTCCTGCCATGGGCGGCGTCGTCCCTTTCGCGCAGCATGTCCATCGTGCGCTTGACCAGCGAAGTCTTGTCGCCGTTGCCGGTATAAATCAGCCGCAGCGCCGTATCCGCCGTTCCCGGCAGTTCGCCATCCCGATTTTTCTCCCACCGGGTGATGGAAATCCGGGTCGTACCCATCGTGCGCGCGAGGTCGGCCTGCGAAATATCGAGCAGACTGCGCAGAAAGCGCGCCTCCTGCCCCCGCAGAGGGCGCGGCGAAAGAACGATCTCGCGCGCGATCGCCTCGTGAAGCTGATCGGCGGCGAAAATCGACACGCCCTTGCCATACGGGGTTTCGTGATAGGTGAACCCGTTCTGCAAATAGACGTAATCGAGGCCGCTTTCGCGGTAATGATAGGGTTTGCTGCTCATTTCAAATCCACCCACATGACAGTTACGACAATGATATCGTCCGATTCCTTAAAGATAACGGACACGATACCGGCCTCGCGTCCGCCCCTGATGCGCTTCTTCACGATGGCCTGCCAACCGCCGTGCCGGTCGATTTCGGGCGGCGAATCCACATACCCTTCGCGCAGGATGCGATAAACATCCGCCTGTAAAATGTCTCTTTCATCGACGCGCTCATAGGCATGGGTCGTGAAGATGATATTGGCCGTGTTTTGGGCGCGTGCTTTTATGATCCTCTCCGCCTCGTCGGGACGGAGATTTTTCCAACTGACCGGACGCTGAAAGGGCACAATCCTGCTGGTCATCACAATGTATCAATATGATACATTACCGCCCTTGTCAAATCGTTAATAAAAAAGCCCCGGGTTTGAACCGAGGCTTTTATGGAACATTCATAAAAGACAGAATGTTAGCTGACCTTCACATCCGTCAAATGCCCTTCGGCATCGTGATGCATGGTGAGCGTATGCGCGTTCTGCCACGCTTCGACCGTTTCGGTCGAGAAGCCGTACATATTCGCCAAATCGTCCGGCGTCACATCGGCGCGGCCTTTGCGGCGCTGACGGCCGCGGAAACGCAGCATGTTGTAAGTCGCCCAGCCGAGATAAAGCACCGTCATCACGCCCGCGACCTGGCCATAGGCCTGGATCGTTTCCATGATCGCGAGGTTCGGATATTGCGAAATATCGTTGAAGCCGTGCCACGTCCAGCGGATCAAATCATGGACGAAGGGGAACGCGTCCTTGATGAAGTACAGATAGATCACCCACAAAGCGACGGTCAGGAAAATGTCGCGCAGGCGGATGAGTACCGAGACGTCGTCCGACTCGGTAATCAAATAATGTTCGTAATCGGGCTTTTTGCTCATCTGAAACCTCTATCGGAAGAACCCCAGGCGGCACGGGTGCCTTTGGCTTTGAAGAACGCCTTGGGCACGGCCACCAGCATGGTGAACATCGAAATGACCCAGAACACCAGCGGATACCAGATGATCCAGCCCAACAGGCGCAGCAGCTTGCTCTCATACCGCGTTTCGATCGTCATCGCGGTGACGAATTGCAGCATGTTGACGAAAGCCAGCACCAAACCCCAGAAAGCGGGCGGGAAAATAGTCGGCACGTTGAGCGTGGGCGGCATCTCAAACCCGAACTTGCCGAGGCTCCACAGCACCAGCGACAGCAGGTAGGAATAGGCCCACACCGTCGAGAGCACGAAATCGACGATCAGGATCCACATGCGGTGATCGGTCCATTTCCAGATGCGGACGATGTTCTTGAAGAACACTTCGGCCCCGCCCTGCGCCCAGCGCACGCGCTGGCGCCACAGGCCACGGAGAGTTTCCGGCATCAAAATCCAGCAGAGCGCATTGGGTTCATATTGAATGGCCCAATGGCGGAGCTGCAGCGACCAGCTGATATCGATATCTTCGGTCACCATGTTGAGATCCCAATAGCCGCAATCATGCAGAGCGCGACGGCGGAACGAGCAGATCACGCCCGAGATGGTGAAAAGATGGCCGTAAATACGCTGCGCCCGCTTGATAAGGCCGATGATCGAGGAAAATTCGCCGACCTGAATCTTGCCGATGAAGGTCGAACGGGTGCGCACGCGCGGATTGCCGGTGACGGCGCCGACGCGCGGATTTTCGATCAAAGGACGCACGAGGAACGCGGTGGCGTTGGGGTGCAGCATGGCGTCGCCGTCGATGCAAACAAGATATTCGCCCTTGGCGGCCAGAGCGCCCATGCGGAGCGCCATCGCCTTGCCCTGATTGGCGGCAAAGTGAATGACACGCAAACGCGGATATTCCTGGGCCAGACGGTCGAGGATCACGCCGGTATCGTCCGACGAGCCGTCATTGATCGCAATGATTTCGAAGTTGGGCCAGTTCTGGGCGTTGGCGGCTTCGATGGTTTCAGCGACGTTGACGCCTTCGTTGAAGCACGGGATCAGCAGCGAAACCAGCGGATAGCTGGAGACGGTCGGCGCGACTTCGGGGCTGGCGGTGCCGCGTTCCCAATGGAAGTAGAAATACAACCCGCCAATGATCCACATGATCGACATGAACAAGGGATACAGGAAGATGAAGTCGAGCATATAGCCTGTCACCAGGCCATACAGAACGAGGATCACGATGATCGAAAGGCCGAATATTTTTCTTGTCATGGCGTGTACGGATAAGTTTGCAGTGAAAAATCTTTATGCAGCGCGTCGGAGTCCGGCACGTTAGCAATAAAGTCGTCGGGGTAATAGCCGAAGTTCATGGCCCCCTGCGCGGCCAGCTGGTTCATTTCCTCACCGAGCTTGTCGGTGGGGATGGCGCGGCTGGCGTCTTTGTGATGCCAATCAACCGATTGCAGCTCGAACACGGTGTGCTTCAAGCCGTTGGGCTGGGCCGAAGCGGCGGCCACCAGCTTGTTCATCCAGTCTTCCTGATCGCCCGAAGCGACATTTTCCATATCCGGCATGGCTTCGACCGCGACATAGTCATAAGACTGCAGGAAACGGGTGTAATCCTGCGCGAACCATTCCTCGCTGTGCGGATTAAGCACCACCGGCGCATAAATATTGCGTACGGTTTTGAGGGGCGCGCGGTAGGCCGCCACATGCGCGGCCAGTTCCTGCGTGAACTGGATCAGGCTGTCGGTCTTGAACTGGGTCCATTTGGCCATGGTTTCCGGGTTGGCACGGATTTCGGCGATCGAGCCGGGGAAACCGGCGGCTTCATAGGCGGCGAGCGCCGGGGCGCTGGCATCCTCGAAATCCGACATCATAGCGTCGTCATGGAACAGCAAACCGTCGATGGGGCCGTGGCGACCGAGATCTTCGTACAGGCCGATGATCTTCTTGCGGCCTTCGGCGTCGAACGGCGAAATGCGGTGATAGCCTTTTTCTGCCGGAGCCGACTGGCCGGTGGCCGGATCGAACGTAGCGACCTGCGCGATCTTATCGTCGCCGAAATCGAACGAGAGGACGGGCAGCCAGCCATAAACCTTGACGTCGGCGCGGGTTTCCAACTGCCACGCCACGCGGTTGAACAGATCCTGACGCACGGGCAGGAAACGATTGGGGAAATAGACTTCCTTGGCCCAGCCCGAGTCGGTCGGGTCGGAGAAAGCCTGCAGATAAACCGTGTTGATCTTCATATTATAGACGCGGCTGACCAGCTGATCGAGATTGCGGGCTTCCTGTTCGGGATCGGCGTCATAGACGTAATCGAGATCGACCTGAATAACGCGGATCGGCTGAACCTTGCCGAACTGGCGGATCTGGACGGCGAAATCCGAAAGGCTGGGGTCGTCCTTAATGAGGGTGCGCGGCGAGGCGCGCAGATCGGCGACCTTGGCATAGCCGTCTTCGAGCGACAAAGTGATGGGCATGCCGTGCTGGTTCTGAATCATCATGCCTATTTCGTTATAGGCGCCGTAAGGCCAGACCATGACGCGGGGAGCCTTGCCGGTCTGGCGCTTGATGGTGCGCACCGAAGCAGCGGCGTCATCCTCCAGACGCTTGACGTAATGTGAGGCCAGTTCATAAGTGCCGGTCTTGGCGTCAAAGGCGGCGCTGAGCGCGTCGGGTTCTTCGTTGCCCTGCGGATTGGCGCGAACGCCGTAATGCATGGCGTGCGAGTGCGAGGCCACTTCGATGAGGCCCGATTTCTTCATTTCGCGAATCTGCGACCAGGTCAGGAAGCTGGCGCGCGGCACCTGGATATCGCCGTACGAAACGCGATCGCTGGGGTTGGCGGCATTGCCCTTCATCCAGTCATCGACCACGGCGATCACGGCCGGGTAATGGAACGCCTTCAGAACCGGATAGACGCGGGTATAGAAAGATTCATAGCCGTCGTCGAACGACAGCAGCACCGATTTGGCGGGCAGCGACTTTTTACCGGCGCGCGCGGCCAGCAGATCATCGACCGAAATCGCGGTGTAGCCTTCATGCTGGAGCCAGCTCAGCTGCTCGATCAGTTTGGAGGTGGTGACGCCGTCATTGCTCTGATCGGGATCGCTGTCTTCGACATTGTGGTAGCACAAAGCGAGGAAGGAGCCGGGCGGCGGCGCATCGGCGGCGTGCGACAAAGCGGCGCCCCCTGCGACGAGCAGGAGCGAGAGCATCAGGCGGGTGAAAAGGCGCATCATCATTAGAACCGCTCCGTAACATCCATTGTCAAACTAACCGCGTCCTCGGCCGCACCGTCGTAATTCTGGTGCTGGTAATTGACGCCGGCGCCGGCATTGAGCGTGTCGTTGAAATGCACGCGATGCTCGTAACGCACCAGCCAGGCGGCGCTGGTATCGTAATGCTGCTGGGCGTAAAGGCCCGGCATCGCCAGCAAACTGTGTTCCCACAGCGTTTCATAGCGGTGATACAGCGTGTTGGTCAGGCGCAGGCCCGCCATCGCGGTGAAATCGAGCGACGGGTTATAATAGAGCCGGTTTTCGTCCTTGTTGTTCTGCGACGAAGCGAGATTGACTTCGCCTTCGAGGCGCCACAGCGGATCGGCATAAAGCTGCTCGATATATTCGATGCCCTGCGCGGTGCGGAAATTGCCATCCGAGAACGGCATCGCATAGGCGTCGAACGACACTTCGCGGCTTTCATCCTGACGCCACTTAAAGTTGACGTCATACATATCGGCGGTCACGCCCGAACCCAAAGCGCGCAACGGCGTCTGCCCGGAGAACAGCTCGGCAGCAATGCCGGCAGTCCACATATCGTTGATCGCATAGTGCGCCTTGCCGTCCAATCCTACCCGTTCGCCGTTGCGATAGCTGTTGAAAGTAGGTGCGATGCTGGCGGTGACGTCGCCATTGCGATATTCGACGCCGGCGTTGCTGCGCGAATAATCGACGATGCCTTCGTCGTTGGGCTGATGCTCGTGGGCGAAATCTTCGCCCGCGAACAGACGCCAGTTGTAATTGATGGGGGACGAATAAAGTTCGACGCCGACATCATAGCCCTGCCCGTGCGGGCTGTTGGTGGCCGAGCCGCTATCGCCGGTCGGCGCGAAATTATAACCGGCATGGGCGTCAATTTCGGCCATGTTATAGATTTCGATGTCGCGGGATGCCCTCTGCACGCCGAGATTTTCGGGGAAGCGCTGCATCAGACCGGCGGTCTGATCCGAAGCTTCCTTGAAATTCTGCAAAGCGAGATTGGCCTGCGCGACGCCAGTTTCGTTGGAGACATCGTGGCCGTCCTGAATGGCGCGGCCGACCAGGAATTCCTGCATCGCCTTGCGCGGCAAGCCGCGTTCCAAATACAAGGCGCCAGCGGCGGCGCGGTTGCGCGCGTCAAACGGACCGGCTTCGACGATCGGGGTCAGGCGTTCGTCGGCGCCCTTGAGATCGTTCGCGTAAGAACGGATTTCACCGGCATCGACATTCGCAATCGCGAATTCGGGATTGGGCTGACGTTCGGGTTCGTTCTTCAGATAAATCCATTTGGGTTCGTCGGCCACCAGCTTGTCGATGGTCGCATAGGATTCGTCATACTGCTCGCATTCCAGATAGGCGTAGGCGAGCAGACGGCGCGCTTCGTAATTGTTGGGATCGGTTTCCAGCACTTTGAGGAAAATATCGCGCGCGATTTCCGGCTGACGCAGATAAAGGTAAGCGTCACCTACGGGTTCCAGCGCGTAAGCGGGAACTTCAACGCCCTCGCCCGCCAGTTCGTTATAGGAATCGACCACGTCCTGCATGCGGTTGCGGTCGCGCAAAGCAGTCAGACGGTCGAAACGGGCGCGCAGAATATCGGGATAGGCCTTCGAGTCGTTAAGCGCGCTCCAGGTCGCGATATGCTTGTCGAGCACGGCGATAGCGTGATCGGTTTCGGCATAGCGGGTCGATTCCGACGCGGGTTCGAGCGGGCCCCAGCGCACCAGACTGGCATCCATATCGCCGATGATCGAGCGGTATTCCTTGCCGTTCATCAGGCCGTGATGTTTGTCGGCGTCGCGCAAGGCGAGCTGCGGCGCGCCCGAACGGTCTTCGCTGTGGATGAGGCCGCGCAGGGCTTCATGATTGCGGGGCGCGAGCGCCGCGGCATGCTGATAGAAATTCAGGGCATCGACGGGTTCTTCGGCGAAATTGGCGGCTTCGCCACCGGCCAGCAGAACTTCGAGACGGTTGCCGTAACGGGCGGTGAATTTCTTGGCGAGGCTCAGCCCCTCTTCATAGCGACCGAGATCGTCGAGGCAGCGAATTTCACCGGCGGCAAAAACTTCGTTGCGCGGCGACTGTTTCAGGCCACGGCGATAGACGACGAGGGCTTTTTCCGACTGATGCAGGGCGCGATAGGAATGGCCGACCGCTTCCAGCACGTAATCCGGCATCGGCTTCTTGGCGATCTTTTTGTATTCCTTGACGGCGTCGGCATCGTGACCGGCCCAGCTCGACACGGCGATGTAATCCATCTGCTCGCTGACATCGGACGGATATTTGGCGCGCAGTTCGCGCAAGAGAGCCAAAGCTTCCTTGTAATGACCGGCGCGGGCCATATCGATGGCGCGGTGACGTTCGACGTAGGAATAAGCCTTCACCAGCTCGGCGGGCTTTTCCGGATGCTTGGCCAACTGATCCTTGGCGAAAGACAAAGCTTCATTGCTGCGGCCAAGATCGGCGAGCGAATAAATCACGCCGACGGCATAAGTGACATTGTCCGGCGATTTGTCGAGCGCGGCACGATAAAGATCAAGCGCGTCCTGCGAACGGTGCAGATTGCGGTAAGAATGCGCGGCGGCGTCGAGGACGTAATCCGGCTGGCCTTCGGGAAGGCTGGTGTAGAGAGCGACGGCTTCGCTGTCCCTGCCCGCCCAGCTGAGCACGGTGATTTCGTCACCCGAGATGGCGGCGTCGTCGGGATATTTGGCATGGAGGTCGGCAAGCGCCTTGAGCGCTTCCGTATAATGGCCGTTGCGGGCCTGCGCGACGGCGGCGGCGCGGTCGACGGTCTTGATGGCGGTCAGCAGATCGGTGGTCGGCAGCGCGAATTTGTTGGCGGCTTCCTGCGCGCGGGCCATGGCTTCGTCGTTATGGCCGGCTTCGGACAGGCTGAGAATTTCACCGGCAACGAAGCTTTGATTGTCGGGCATGGTCTGCAGGCCGAGGCGATAGACGGCGAGCGCGTCTTCGGGCTGATGCAGATTGCGATAGGAATGGCCGACGGAGTCGATCAGGTAATCAGGGCGCGGACCTTCGGGCAAAGCCTTGTAGGCGGCCACGGCGTCGGCATCACGGCCAGCCCAGCCGAGAATGGCGGCATAGTCGCTGGAGATGCCGAGATCCTGCGGATGATCTTTATGCAATTGTTCGAGTTCCGGCAAAGCCAGGTCGTAATGACCGGCGCGGGCGTCGTTGACGGCTTTGTCCTGCTCGACCTTCCATGTCGCCACTTTGGCTTCGCGGCCATTGGGGTGCTTGGAGATGGCGTCGAGAATACGGGCGGCGGTCGACTGCTTGTTCTTTTCTTGATCGGCGGCGGTGGTAGCGGGCGCGGCAGCCGCAGCGGGTGCCGCCTGCTCGGTGCCATTGGCAACGGTCGAACCCATTGCGGTGCCGATGCTGACGGGATTTTCGGGAGAAGCAGTTCCGCTTACCACGTCATTCGCCTGCGCGAACGCGGCGTTTGTGATGAGCAGCCCGCCCAGAACGACGACGGCGGCGGCTGCACCATGAACCTGCTTGATCTTCATGCGATGACTCACGACGTTTTCATTAGAGCAATGGTTAAACAAAAAACCTTAAGAACCCGCGTGTTTTGTCTCTTGTATGGGCATTATTGTCAATTAGTTTCAGCTTTTTCAGGGCCTGGGCGCATGTGTGTAACCCAAATACCACGGTTTCTTTTAACCAACCTTTAGCGATTCGACTGCGCTTTCAACAACCCCCTCTTTCATCCCGCCTTTTAAGGAAGGCAGGGTGCGCCCTGACGCTAAACCCTAAATTCCGGCCGGCGGGACTATTAACCCCGAGTTGCGAAAAACATACAAAGCTGTAAAGTCGCCCGGCTCACTTCGAGTTTCTTTTCGCGTATATGACCCCTGCCGAGGATATGATGACGGATAGTTTTGTGGCGACCGCTCCCCTTACTGGACAATTGATGGCCGGAAAACGCGGCCTGGTCATGGGGGTCGCCAATGACCGTTCCATCGCCTGGGGCATCGCCAATGTCTGTGCCGCGCATGGGGCGGAACTGGCCTTTACCTATCAGGGCGAAGCTTTGCAGAAGCGCGTGCAGCCGCTGGCCGAGTCGGTCGGCTCGAAACTGGTGCTGCCCTGCGACGTCACCGACGAAGCCAGCATCGACGCCCTCTTCGCCACGCTCGAAAAAGAATGGGGAACCCTCGATTTCCTCGTCCACGCCATCGCCTTTTCCGACAAGAATGAACTCGACGGTCATTATGTCGATACCACCCGCGCCAACTTTTTGCGCACGATGGATATCTCCTGCTACTCGTTCACGGCATTGGCGCGCCGCTGCGTGCCGCTGATGAAAAAGGGCGGCAGCCTTTTGACACTAAGCTATCTCGGCGCCGAACGGGTGATGCCGCATTACAATGTCATGGGCGTAGCCAAGGCGGCGCTCGAAGCCAGCGTGCGTTACATGGCGGTCGATCTCGGCGGGCGCGGCATCCGCGTCAATGCCATTTCGGCGGGGCCGATTAAAACTTTGGCCGCCAGCGGCATCGGCGATTTCCGCCATATCCTGAAATGGAACGAGATCAACGCGCCGCTCAAACGTAATGTCACCACGCTCGAAGTCGGGCATAACGCGCTTTATCTGCTCAGCGACCTCGGCACCGGCATGACCGGCGAAGTCCTGCATGTCGATAACGGCTATCACGCCGTCGGCATGATCGCGGTCGATGAAACCGACCAACTGGCCGAAATGTTCAATGCCATGAAGGCCACCGCCGATGGCAAGTAACTGTTTTTAATGGCCTATATTTAAAACTTTCCTTTGCGGTGCATTTGCTATACAATGACACACAGGGGGAGATATCATGGCAACCGACCAAATCAGCATTCGCATCGACCACGCCACTAAAGCGGCGGCGGAAAAAGTTTTCAGCGCACTCGGCCTGTCGCCGACAGATGCCGTGCGCATGTTCTATAAGCAGGTAACGCTCCATCGCGGCCTGCCCTTCCCTGCCAAGATACCCAACGCCGAAACGCTGGCGGCGTTCAAAGAAGTGGATGAAGGTGGCGGCACGACGATGAGTCTCAAAGAATTCAAAAAATATATGGACTCGATCAAGGCGTGAAAAAGGTCACCTTCTCCGGCGCTTATGAGCGCGATGTCCGCAAGCTCATCAAGCGCGGCAAGGATTTGTCCAAACTGCACGCCGTCATCGACGCGCTGGCCAAAGGCGAACCGCTTGCGCCCCGAAACAAGCCTCACCCTCTTAAAGGCGCGTGGAACCCCAAATGGGATTGCCATATCGAACCGGACTGGCTGCTTATTTACGAAGTGACCCAAGATAGGGTAATCCTGTCAAGGACCGGCACTCACTCCGACCTGTTTTAAAAAATGGCATCCAACTCCTTCGGCAACCTTTTCAGATTCACGACATGGGGCGAAAGCCACGGGCCGGCGATCGGCGTCGCCATCGACGGCTGCCCGCCGCTGATTCCGCTGACCGAAGAAGATATTCAACCGTGGATGGACAGGCGCAAACCCGGCCAGTCGAAATTCACGACGCAGCGGCAGGAATCCGACAAAGTCAAAATCCTGTCGGGCGTGTTTGAAGGCGTCACCACCGGCGCACCGATTTCGCTGCTGATCGAAAACGAAGATGCGCGCTCGAAAGATTACGACGACATCAAGGATAAATTCCGCCCCGGCCACGCCGATTACACCTACTGGGTGAAATACGGCATTCGCGATTATCGCGGCGGCGGGCGTTCGTCGGCGCGCGAAACGGCGTGCCGCGTGGCGGCGGGGGCCGTGGCGCGCAAAATTCTGGGCCCCGGCATCACGGTACGAGGTGCTGTGGTGCAGATCGGGCCGCACAAGGTCGATCGCGCGAAATGGGACTGGAACGAGGTCGGCCAAAATCCGCTCAACTGCCCCGACGCCTATACCGCCGCGGAATGGGCGACCTATCTCGACGATATCCGCAAAAACGGTTCTTCCATCGGGGCCGTGGTCGAGCTGGTGGCCTCGGGCGTGCCTGCAGGCCTCGGCGAACCGATTTACGACAAGCTCGACAGCGATATCGCCCGCGCTTTGATGAGCATCAATGCGGTCAAGGGCGTGGAAATCGGTTCCGGTTTCGCCTCGGCGGAACTCAGCGGCGAGGAAAATGCCGACGAAATGCGGATGGGCGAAAACGACATCCCGCATTTCCTCTCGAATAACGCGGGCGGCATTCTGGGCGGCATTTCGAGCGGTCAGGACATTGTCGCCCGATTCGCCGTCAAGCCGACCAGCTCGATCCTCACCCCAAGGCAGACGGTGAACAAAGCCGGGCAAAATACTGATATTTCTACCAAAGGCCGCCATGATCCCTGCATCGGCATTCGCGCGGTTCCGGTCGGCGAGGCGATGCTGGCCTGCGTTCTGGCCGACCATCTGCTACGCCACCGCAGCACACGCGCAAAGGCATAGCCCCCTTATTTGCCAGCGCGGCCTTTTTGCGCTAGGTTACCCAAAACAGGCAGGGGAGGCGAAAAAATGGCCGCAAGTCATTTGCAGAAGCCCGGCGTCGAGGAATGGCTGCATTGGGCCGAGATTCTGGTCGATCGCCTGACCGCCTGCGTCCACATTTATAAAAAGCCGCCGACTACCGACTTCTTCATGCCCGACGAAGAGCGGCAGGAAAAATCGAAGCACACCGTCGATCTGCTGCGCCGCATCTATATTCTGGTCGATCAGTCGGAAATGCCGTCGGATTCGGTGCCCGACGCCCACGCCCATGACGAACAGACCATCAGCGGCCTGACCATTCTTTTCGCCGAAGCCCTGCGCGCCCTGCCCGGCCTTTCCACCGACATGCAGCATTTGTTGCAATCGCCATGGTTAAGCCGCTTCCCGAGCCGCCCGGCGGAAGAACTGTTTTTCGGTTCGCGCAGCGAAGCCAGCGGCATCGGCAGCGGTTATGCCGAACATGGTCGCCTGCCCGAAATCCTCACTTTGCTGCTGGAGCGCGAGCAGCTGGGCGACAACCGCCAGCCGCGCGAAGAACTCCTGCGCAACAGCGAACCGCGCCGCCACGATGTCGAAGGCCGCGAACGCTGGAACAAGCAGAATGGCGGCTTCTTGCGCACAGCGGGAAGAGTGGAGTAGAAGAGGGAGAGAAGATTAGGGGCTAGAGAATAACGGTCGTTGGCCGTACTCGCTTCGGCATTGCTGTCCCTCTAGTCCCTAACCCCTAACCCCTGCTTTCTTATGGCGCAAACCTGGTCTCAAAAAGCTCCCTTCAACGACTGGTGGTACTGGTCGGAATGTCTCGTCAAGCGCCTGCGCACGATGGGCGAACTCTATCGCGAGAATGGCGAAGAAGAACGCGGCAGCCAGGCCGCCGATTGGGCCAAGCGCCTCAAGGATAATTGCATGACGCCGGTGGTGGCCGCGCGCAAGGGCCTCAAAACCGACGAGCAAAAAGCCGAAGTCAAAAAACTCGAAGAGACCGCAATTTTCGCCGCCGCCGAAATGTTCCGCGAGCTGCTCGTCAATCTGCCTTTCATGTCGAGCGCTGTGCAGGAATTCCTCGGCGTCGAATGGCAGGATTGCAAATGGGAAGATCCCGACGCCAAAGAAGAAGTCGACGAAGATACCGGCCTGCCCATCCGCCGCAAAAAGAAGAAGGGGTCGAGCGATGGCCGCGTGACCGAACTTTTCTGGGGCCCCAAGGCGCGGCAGGATGAAGGCATCCGCTCCGGTAAAGCGGAAGATGGCGGGTTGCCCGGCATTCTCACCAATCTGCTTCTCGCCGAAAAAACCACCTCCAGCCGCTCGCCGACCGAATATGGTCAGGCGATGCTGGCTTCCGCCGCGCAGCAGAACCTCGCCACCACCATGGCGCAGGCCGAACGCCTCGGCGTCGCCGTCAATTTCAAACCCGGCGGGTCGATGTAATTTCTTCCGGCCTTCCTATATAAAGGAAGGATGAATCACCGCCTTTCTCGCTCACAGGTCTTTCTTTCGCATGCAAGACGACGCTCACCACGACGAAAATTCCGCCGTTGAGATTCACGGCCCCGAAGCTTTTGCCGCCATGCGCAAGGCCGGGAAACTGGCCGCCGAATTGCTGGATTACATCACGCCTTTCGTGGTGCCCGGCGCGCGCACCGGCGATATCGACGATCTGTGCGATGCGTTCACGCGCGAGCATGGCGCGGTTTCGGCCCCGCTGGGATATCGCGGTTACCCGCGCGCCGTCTGCATTTCGGCCAATCATGTCGTTTGTCACGGCATTCCCGGCGACAAAAAACTTGAGGAAGGCGACATCGTCAATATCGACGTCACGCCGAAGCTCGAAGGCTGGCATGGCGACAGCAGCCGCATGTATCTGGTCGGCGACAGGATCAGCCTCAAGGCGCGGCGATTGGTCGATGTGACCTATGAATGTTTGATGCTGGGCATCGAACAGGTCAAGCCCGGCAACACGCTCGGCGATATCGGCCACGCCATTCAGCAACATGCCGAAGCCGCGAATTTTTCCATCGTGCGCGATTTCTGCGGCCACGGCACCGGCCAGACTTTCCACACCCCGCCTTCGGTTCTGCATTACGGCAAACCGGGCGAAGGGCTGACAATCAAACCCGGCATGATCTTCACCATCGAGCCGATGCTCAATGCGGGCAAATATGACGTGAAGGTGCTGGCCGACGGCTGGACGGCGGTGACCAAGGACAAATCCCTGTCGGCGCAGTTCGAGCATACGATCGGGGTGACGGATACCGGCGTGGAGATTTTTACGCTCTCGCCCAAAGGCTATACAAAGCCGCCTTATATTTAACAATATAATTGTGGGAGAAAATAATGACTGAATCACAAGAAAGACCCGCGATTTTCGATCAGCTTCCTTCTTTTTCTCAGGTGGAGGGGTTGGTCAATGGCACCTTTCTGGCGCAAGACCAAAACTCAGCGCTGGAGGCCCCTGCCAGAATCCGGAATATTTTCAACAATCACGCTTTCATCCTGATGGCGATGGGCGTCCGGGAAGTTTTTTATCGCTTCAACCTCGCCGACCCCCGGCAACCGGATAGCAGGATAGGATTTTGCTTCGTCGATTTACGCGATGAAATCCGCATTCAGAACCGGGGCTCGATTCTGCGCGAGTTTTCGGAAATCGCGCAAGAGATGTCGGTTGTTCCCGGTTATTCTTTTGCCGCAGACGAAACACCCGGCAATGTTGGCTTAAATGAAAAGGGCACGAGAAGGATTAGTTACGGGAGGATCGGTGTCGTGGGAACAATTTCTCCGCCTGCAAACGGGATGTGAGAGTTCAGCCCATACGCGGCTTATTGATCGACAGCCATTCAAGCTTGTCGGCATTCTTGTTGATATAAGATTGCAGGGCGGCGATCACGCGCGGATCGAACGCCTTGCCCGCATCTTCGCCGAGCCGCTGCGCCGCCACCATCAGTTCCGCGCCGGGACGATAGGCGCGCGGGCTGACCAGCGCGACAAAGGCATTGGCCACCGCGACGATACGCGCAGTCACAAGAATGGTATCGCCTTTCAATCCGTAGGGCGCGCCTGCGCCATCATGCCGTTCCAGCACCTGCCGCAAAGTCGGCACCACGGGCGACGAAAATTCGATCAGCGAGAGAATATCGGCGGAAGTCAGGATGCCGTCGCGGATGCGCTGCAATTCGGCCTGCGTCAAACTGTCGGTCTTGGTGAGGATGGCGCGCGACACCAGAACCTTGCCGAAATTCATCAGCGAGCCGGCGATTTCGGCGGCTTCGATTTCATCGGGCGTCAGTTGCAGTTCCTCGGCAAGCGCGCGCGACAATTGCCCGGTACGCGCCGAATGGCCCGAGGCGTAAGGATCGCGGCGATCGACCACCGCCACCAGAGTCGAGATGACCTGCCGCAACTGACTTTCGCGGTGTTCGCGTTCGGTCAGGATGCTGGTCACGTCTTCTTCGCGCGCCATCACGCCGCCGGGGAAATCGCCCGACGCCGACAAAGGCCGGTAATTGGTTTGCAGATAGCGGATATTGCCTTCCGCGTCGCGGTCCTGCGACAGGATTTCCTGCGGCTTGCCGGAAGCGCGCACGGCATCGAGCGTGCGCTCGATCTGGCGGCCGAGTTCCGCGCCGAGAAGGGCCGCCGGTTTCTTGCCGGAAATATCGGTGGCGGGGCGGCCGAGGCTGCGCGCGGCGCTGGCGTTCACGAACCAGTATTGATTTTCGGAATCGAAAATCGACAGCGGCGACGGCGTGTAATCGGCGATCGAGCGGAAAAAATCATCCTGCGCGTTGAGGCGCGTCTGCAACTGGTCGATGCGCGACTGAAAACCGCGTGAGGAAGTCAGGTGCTCCTGCCCCGCCGAGGTTTTGACGGCGACGAACACGAACAGCATCAGCGGTGCGAGCCCGACGCCGAACAGGTAACTGAGCGCCAGATCATTCATCCCGTCCTGCCGCCACAGCCAGAATCCGACCGCGCTGACAAGCAGCAGCAACGCCTCGAGCGCATAGGCAAAGGCTGGTTTCCGGGACAAAGACGAAGCGAGAAAGGTCATGTAAAAACAACGCCGTTCTTCAGGTGTAGAGGCAAGAATAAGCCCGAACTGGTGAAAGGACGGTTAAAGGCCGCCTGACAGTCGGCGGGAAAACGACTAGAATGCGATTCCGATCACGCAAATACGGCTTCTTAAAGCGATGCATGAAGTAAAATTATCCATAAAAACAATCAGGTTGCGCAAGGTTTTTGGCGCAGGGCCTGAACAGACCGTGGCGGTCGAAGGACTCGATCTGGCGGTGGCGGCGGGCAGCACGACCGGCCTTCTCGGTGGCAACGGCGCCGGCAAAAGCACGACCATGGGCATGCTGCTGGGGTTGCTGGAACCGACCTCGGGCAGCATCGACATGCTGGGCCATGATCTGCACCAGCGCCGCGATCTGATCGCGCCCTTCATCAATTTTTCCTCGCCCTATGTCGATCTGCCCAACCGACTTACGGTGCGGCAGAATTTGACGGTGTACGGACATCTCTACGGCGTGGCGGATATCGCCGCGCGCATCGATGAGCTGACCGAGCAGTTGCAGATCGGCAATCTTCTCGACCGGCGGCACGGGTCGCTTTCGGCGGGACAGCGGACGCGCGCTTCGCTCGCCAAATCACTGCTCAACAAACCGCGTTTGCTTTTGCTCGACGAGCCGACCGCGTCGCTCGACCCCGACACCGCCGACTGGGTGCGCGGGCTGCTGATGGGCTATCGCCGGGAAACCGGCGCCACGATTTTCATGTCGTCGCATAACATGCAGGAAGTGGAGCGCATGTGCGACGACGTCATCATGATGAAACAGGGAAGCATCGTGGCGCAGGGCGCGCCGCAGGAATTGCTGGCTTCCTATAAACGCGACAATCTCGAAGAGGTGTTCCTTGACATCGCCCGCGACAGAATCTGACCCTCGCGTCCGCCTGCTGCCTTCGCTGAGGCTCATGCGTGGTATGGCCTTGCGTCATATCTATCTCTATCTCGGTTCATGGCCGCGTCTGGCCGAGATGATGTACTGGCCGATGCTCAATATCGCGCTGTACGGGTTCATCAGCCTTTCCATGGTGCGGCAGATGGGCCATGTCGATGTGCGCATCGACGCTTTTCTGGCCGGGCTGATGCTGGCGGAAGTCCTGACCCGCGCGGTGATGGCGATGCTGGTCATGTATATGGAGGAAGTGTGGTCGCGCAATCTCGGCCATCTGTTCGCCAGCCCGATGCGCCTGCGCGATTTCGTGGCGGGGATGCTGACGCTCGGCGTCACGCGCTGCCTGATTTCGGTGATACCGGCTTTCGTCGTGGTTTACTGGCTGTTCCACTTTTCGATTTTGACTCTCGGCTGGAACCTGCCGGTCTATATCGCGTTGCTATGCTTTAACGGCTGCTGGTACGGGCTTCTGATCGTGTCGATCATCCTGCGCTTCGGCCTCGCCGCCGAATGGCTGGGCTGGATGAGCACATGGCTTTTGATGCCGTTCCTCGCCCCCTATTACCCGGTTGCCGTGCTGCCGCCTGCGTTTCAGGCGATTTCGTGGGCGCTTCCCGGCACCTATGTCTTTGAAAGCATGAAAATCCAGCTCACCACCGGCTCGGCGCGGCCCGATTATCTGGTAACCGCCTTGTTCCTCAATCTGGGCTATTTCATCCTCGCCGGATGGGTTTTCACCCGCGCCTTCCGCAGCGCGCGCCAAAGCGGCGGCCTGATGCAGATGGGCGAATGAGCTTTCCTACCGGAAGAATGCCGGTCGTTCCCCTCTTCGCCCGCCTTCGCAGGGAGAGGGCTTTCCATGATTATCCGCAAGAGCCGGGTGTGGCGTCGGCTGAGGCGGATGGCCCTGACTTGACAGGTTTGGGGATACCCCACCCAACCCACAGAAACTGCATGCGAAACCCGTTTGAGCGTGTTATTTCGGGGGAATTGTGCTATATTCTAAGCTTGGGAGATGCCAATGAACGAAATCAAACCAGCGAAGCCAAAGGTCCGTATCAGCGCCGCAGAAATGGGGCGCCGACGTGAGGCTGTTCGTCAGGCCGATGCCGACAACCGCATCGAAGGTCTTCACCCGTCACCGTCAGAAACTCCGATTTATGAAGAGTTTATCCGCGGCGACATCGACTGGAGTGAGCTCACGAAGCGTATTCAGGCTGCCTGGCCACGGCCCTAGCGTGTCGAACTACACGCTCGCCGACGGCGTCCTCAAGAACAAGCTCGGCGCCACTACCCAAGCGGAGCTCGCGGAACGTGAGGCGTCAGCCGTCCGGTTGAGGATGACGGAGCTTCGCCTGGGCATCGTCGAGCTCGACGGAAGCTTTGATGCCGATCATCTCAAGGAAATTCACCACCATCTCTTTCAGGATGTCTACGAGTGGGCCGGGCACACGCGGCATGAGCGGGTGAGCCTTGCCGATGGCACCGTGGCAACCATGCCGATCATGCGCAAGGAAGAAAATGGTCAGTCTTTCCTTTTGGGGCCGCTTATACAGCCAAGACTTGATGACGTAGCGAGCAAGCTTGCTGAGGCTGATTATCTGAGAGGCTTGGAGCGCGCCGATTTTGCCCACCAGGCCGCTGACGTCTTCTCCGAGATCAACGGCATTCACGCTTTTCGCGAAGGAAATGGGCGCACGCAACGGGCTTTCATCAGGCAGCTTGCCGAGCAGGCAGGTCATCACCTCGATTTCACGGCGATCTCGCAGGAGCGGATGATCCAGGCGAGCATTGCCGCCAATGCGGGTGACGATCCGTCGATGATGCGCCGGATGTTCGACGAGATCAGCGATCCGGCGCGCGTAGCGTTGCTGCGCGAAGGCATCGGCAAACTCAGCGATGCTTATGAGGAAGCCGCCCGGCAACGCGGCGAGACCTCAACCTTCGACTGGAACCGCGTCTATGTCGCAACGGTCGCTCCCGGCCACAGCCTCGAGGCGACCTTTGTCGGCGAAGCGGGCGACCAGTTCATGGCCCGTGCGGACGAGCAAATTCTCTTTGGGTTCGCTGCAGACCTGCCGAGCCCGCGCCCCGTGCGGGGTGCAATCTTCAGGCTCGACATCCCGCCCCGCGACCGATTTTCCGAGATGCCGAAAAGAGCGAATGAGCAGGCTGCAGTACAGAAAGACGGGCTGGACGACGGAAAAGGCGGCGGGCGAGGCCGTTAGCGCGAGCCCCACCCAACAGCTTTACGACGGATGGGGGGGCATCGACGGTGTTCTTACGTCACAAGACAGAATATTTTTCACTTCCCGTTGCCGCCCGCGCGGCACACAGCTATATAAGGCGCATGTCCGAGCCCGCTGAAAAACCTGTCGTTACCGTCAAACCTCCGTCGCCGGAGAATTTATGGACGGAGGTATCGATCGCGGTCGATTACCTGACGCGCTTCAGCCTGCCTTTCAAGGACGAGCCGCGCTCGATCCTCGTGCGCCGCTCGATGCTGTGGTTCCCGATCATCGGCGCGATTATCGGTTTCGCCGGGGCCAGCATCGACTGGCTTATGACCGTGATGCGCATGCCCGGCCTCATCACTTCGACCGCCGCCGTCGTCGGCATGCTGTTCATCACCCGCGCCTTGCATGAAGAAGAATTCGCCAGCCTGATCGACACCTATGGCAAAGACAGCGGGCCCGACACCAAGCCCGAATGGCTGAAACAGGAACGCTCGGTGCGCTACGGCACGCTCGGCATCATCCTTCTCATCATCCTGAAAATCGGCGCTATCGCCAGCCTCGCCGACAACACCCTTGTGTTTCAGACTTTGATCGTCGCGGCTTCATGGTCGCGCGCGCTGATGGTGGTGGCCGCCGCCTGGCTGCGCCCCATCGACGGCGACCCCGTCGCCGAACATTTCCAGCAGCCGCCCGCCGTGCGCGTGGTGCTGGCCGTCACCGTCGCCATGCTGATCGCCTATAGCGCGCTGGGCGAAGACGCCGCCACGGTTTTGATTGCGGGCTCCATCTCCGGCCTCATCGTCGCCTTGATCGGCGCCAACCATCTGCGCGGTTATTCGGGCGCCCTGCTCGGCACCCTGCAGCAGATCGTCGAAATCACCGTGCTGGGCATGGTTTTGGCCATTCAATAGGCTGGTGAAACCATTTTAACGCTGCCTTTCAATTGACATGATGCCCTGCCATGAGTGAATCTATGCCCAAGGAGAACCGATTCATGCGTTCGTTCAAAAGTCACCTGATCCTCGCTTTCGTCGCCGTCATGGCGCTCGCAAGCTGCCGCAGCGCCGGCGAGTTCGGCAGCGAGCCGGAGCAGCTGGCCGACCGCGCGCGTATTTCCTTCGCGGGCATGATGGCCGACAATCAATATCCGGGCTTGGTCGATCTCGCCACCCGCGCCAAAGCCATCATCATCGTCCCCAACATGATCCGCGCCGCGTTCTTCTTCGGCGGGCGCGGCGGCAATGCCGTCATGCTGGTGCGCGGCCCGGACGGCAAATGGAGCGACCCGGCTTTTTATACTCTGGGCGGTATCAGCTGGGGCTTGCAATTCGGCGGGCAGTCTTCGGAACTGGTCATCGCGGTCATGACCGATAAAGGTTTGAGTTCGATTATGGATCGCGAAGTTACGCTGGGCGGCAATGCCGGTCTCGCCGTCGGCGAGCTGGGCAAAGGCGTGAGCGCTGAAACCGGCATGGGGCTGAAGTCAGACATGTATGCCTTCGCCCGTTCGGAAGGTTTGTTCGTCGGCGTTTCGCTGGAAGGCTCGGTGATCGCGCCGCGCGAAACGTATAACCAGCAGCTTTATGGCCAGGATGCGACACCGGAAGGCATCCTCGTCGATCATACCTCCACGACCAATTCGCAGCCGGTTAAGAACCTTGTCGCGGCTATGCCGTAAGTCTGGCTTTGCGTGCCTGAATAAAAAAAGTCGGAAGCGTTCTGCCATCGAGGCTTCGGTACGGAACGTCGCGTTCTTCCATCAGGATTGGGGTCAGGTCATTATCCGCCAGCAATGCCGCGACGCCCTGCCGCGTAAGGCCTGGGGTTAGCAGTTTAAAATTCTCGTCTGACTTCAGCATTGTGAAATCCATAATACCGCCCGGCCGCAAGGACGCCGTCATGATATGAAAGACGGGCTGGACAGCTTCTTCCGGCAAAAGAAAAAGCACGTTGCGCATCCACACAGCGTCATAGGTACGTTTCGGCCGGAAGGTGACGATGTCGTTTTGAATCACATCGCCCGGCCAGTCTTTGGAAATCAAATCCGGATTTGGCGGATATTGATCCAGGAGATCAACGACAATCTCCTTATGAAGCGCACGAAAGGCGGCCGCAAAACGTCCACCGCCTGCCCCTACATCGAGAACACGCGCATCAGGCGCAAGATGTTCAAGAAAGCGCCGTATATAGGTGTGCTCCAGCGGGGTCAGTTGCGATGCGTATTTCGGGTCGGGTGCGATCATGTCATTTCCTATCTGTATGGGGGCAGCTTAAATGGCCTGAGCATGAAACTAAAAATGCATTTTCTTTTTTAGTTACAATAGTTTCGCTCTCTCGAATTCATCCCCCCTTTACCCTGCGCGGCTAAGAATGGCTTCATAACAAGGAGCCATTTTTATGAATGACAAACTCTATAATGCCCGCCGCAGCTGGATGGATGATGTGCTGCGGGCCAGCCGTAATGATATCGCCGATCTGTTTCTGCGCCTGAAAGACATAGGCATGCGCGCGGGGAACAATTTCGCCCTGCATCTGAAATTCATGAAAATGATGGAACAGGTGGCTTTTGAGCGCGAAAAAGAGCGCGACATTATTCATGAAATTGAGCAAATGGAGAAGCGGCACCGGCTGATGCGCCAGTGCAACCGGTTGCGTCGTGCCGGCGACCAACCAAGGCGGGATCCGCCCAGGCTTGTCCAGATCGAGGAAAAACCTGCAAAAAGAAAGAGTCTCTGGGGCCTTATCGGACTGCTTTATGTGCTTTCGCAGAAGCCCATAAACCATAAAAACCAAAGCCTTACAGTGGATTAAGCCTATCTTCACAGGTTATGGTTAATCTTCGCATGGCTTTCACGCATGCAGGGACCCATAACATCATGATGCTTTATCATTTCCATGACTGGCAGCGCGCGGCGCTGGCTCCGTTCCGTGTTGCGGCGGAAGCGACCCAACTGGCGTTCCAGAATCCCTTCCTGCCGGCGACGCATACCCGTTTCGGCCGCGCCGTCGCAGCGGGCGCCGAGCTTTTTGAGCGCACCACCCGCAATTTCGGCAAACCGAGCTTCAATATCAAATCGATCAAAGTGCGCGGCGACGCCGTGACCGTGACCGAAGAAACGGTTCTCAGCAAACCTTTCTGTAACCTTGTGCATTTCAAGCGCGCTTTGCCCGCCGACGACAAGACGATCGACCCCAAGGTTCTGGTGGTGGCACCTTTATCCGGCCATCACGCCACCCTGCTGCGCGGCACGGTCGAAGCGTTGCTGCAGGAACATGACGTTTACATCACCGACTGGATCGACGCCAAACTGGTGCCGCTGTCGAAGGGCAAGTTCGACCTCGAAGACAATATCGAATATATCATGGACTTCGTGCGCCTGCTCGGCCCCGACGTGCATATGCTGGCGGTCTGTCAGCCCGCCGTGCCGGTTCTGTGCGCGGCGGCGATCATGGCCGAGAATAACGAAGCCACGCAGGCGCGTTCGATGACATTGATGGGCGGCCCCATCGATTGCACCAAGGCGCCGACCGTCGTCACCAAACTGGCTGAAGACCGTCCCATCGAATGGTTCAAGAACACGGTCATTCATTCGCTGCCTTTCTATTATCCCGGCGCGCATCGTTTGGTGTATCCGGGCTTCATCCAGTTGCAGGGCTTCGTGCAGATGAATGTCGAACGCCATTTCGGCGAGCATATGAAATTGTTCCAGAACCTCGTCAAAGGCGACGATGACTCGGTCACCTCGCATCGCCGATTCTACGACGAATATCTGTCGGTGATGGATACGACGGCTGAGTTTTATTTACAGACCGTCGAGCGCGTGTTCCAGAAGCATGAGATTCCCAACGGCACTTTCACCTGGCACGGCAAGCTGGTGCGTCCGGCGGCCATCAAGCAGACGGGGCTATTGACCATCGAAGGCGAGCTCGACGATATTTCGGCGCCGGGCCAGACCCGGCCCGCGCTCGACCTCTGCTCGGGCCTGCCCGACAGCAAGAAGAAGGCGCATCTGCAGATCGGCGTCGGCCACTACGGTATCTTCAACGGTCGCAAATGGCGTGAGCATATCCTGCCCGTTGTTCGCGACTTCATCAGAGCAAACGCGTAACGCGCCGCGCTCTCATATAAATCTTATTTGGTTCCCGGCAGGGTAATGCCTGCATCCGGCGCGGGCGTGCCTGTCGGCACAGGCGCTGGCGCAGCCCCGTAACCCGGCGTAACCGGGATAACGGTCAGCCCCGCCGCGGGCGCAGGCGCCGCAGATGTCGCGGGCACCGACGCAGGAGCCACAGCAGGCGCAACGGGAACCGGAGCCGCAGGAACCGCGCTGGCTGCCGGAACCGCAGGGGCCGCAACCGGCAGGTTGCTCGGCACCGGCACACCGACGGCATCGGCGGGAAGCGTCGGCATCGTGCTGGGGATCGGCGCCGGCGTTTCTGCGGCGACGGGCTCAGCCTTCTTCACCGCAGCCTTTTTCTTCTTCGCGGCATGTTTCTTCACGACATGCTTCTTGGGCTTGGCGTGATGTTTCTTGCCGATGTCGGCATGCGGCGTCTGGCCTTCGCGGCGCGCTTCGAAGCTGGTGCAGCCGGTGATGCCCTGGAAATAGGCGCTAAAGGATTGGTGGATCGGATCGAAGCTGCCGACCATGACCGTGTCGTAGAAATGCGCCGGATGATGTATCCAAGTGCCGGGATTGATCAGGATGCGTTTGCTGGTCTGATCATACTGACCGTAAACTTCGTAGGAACCTTCGGGCACGGTTGTATTTTTGGCGGTGGGGTAGAATTTGAACACGCCGTCGAAATTCTGGCCGCGCAGATGGTGGACTTCGAGCGTGCCGCCGGTAAGGCCCTGGGCACAGGTATAAGTACCCGTCCATTGGCCAAGCGGCGTGAAGTTATCGCTGATTTCCTTGGTCGCGTTGCGCGAGGGTGCGGCGAGCTGGGTGGAGACGACATCCGTCGGCACCGGGAAAGTCTGCACCGAAGGCACCAGCGGCGAAGCTTTATAAGTCGGCGACAGAGGCGCCGTGGTTTCGCACAGGGTCATAACCAGGCCGAGTTCGCCCGCCGACCATAAAAAGATGAAATGCCTGTCGCTGCGGTCGGCGGTGAACAAAGTAATGTCGCTCGACACCGAAGAAATGGTTTGCGGCGCGATGGTAAACCCCATCAGGCGCATGCGGTCCACGGTGTTGTTGAATATCTGGTTGACGCGCGCCTGCTCGGCCTGCCCCATGCGCCAGCCATAGGCTTCCATCTTGCCGCAGCTGCGGCCCATCTCGCTGCCGGCAGTCAGCATCGCCATCTGGAAATTACGCTGCACCGGCAATTGCAAAGGCCGGTCGTCGAACGCCACGCCGGTGAGCGGCGAGGTGGCGGCCAGCGGCAGATCGGCGGCCCGGGCCACGGTTCCCATACCGATCACGACAGATAAAACGGCGATGAGGATTTTCGTCCACAGAGCTGCTTGGGGGGCTGCTTTTGTCATTCTGGCTTCATCCTTGGCTCGCAAGTCGCGCGCTTGCGCGAATCGTGGAAAAGAGTAGCGTTAATATGCCGTTCAATAAGCCCCCGCGCAAGCTCAACTCTTGCGCTCGTGAGCCGAACCTGTTTAGAATCGCGTCAGGCCGAGGCGAAAATCGGGGTTTTCTGGTTTTTCGCGCGCAGCGTATCCCGACATACGTGAGCAGCGAAAAACCGGAAAAGCGCGATTTGCAGACCGGCATCACGCGATTATAAGCAGGTTCACATGCCGATCGACCCCTGGAACGTCTTTACGCTGGATTTCGGCCATTTCCCCAAGCCTTACACGGCTTTTGTCACCCTGCTCGATATCGCGATTTACCTCGCGCTCAGCATGAAAGTGGGACGTGCACGCGTGAAATATAAAGTCGAGGCTCCGGCCACCGACGGCCCCGACGCCTTTCTGCGCATCATGCGTGTGCAGGCCAATACCGTCGAACAGATGGTGCAGCATCTTCCTTTGCTATGGATCGCGGCCTTTGCCATGGACGATATGTTCGCAGCCTCGTTCGGCGCGGTATGGGCCCTTTCGCGGATTCTGTATGCGCGCGGTTATTATCAGAAGGCCAAGCGCCGCCATAAGGGCTTCCTGATCGGCAGCGTGGTGGATGCGATTTTGTTCGCGGGCGCGATGGCGGGCGTCATTGCGTCGTTTTAAAGACGGGCCTCAATGAAGCAGGGCGTCACCCCGGCGAAGGCCGGGGTGTCGACTCTATCG
>JARLJC010000054.1 GCA_031291435.1 Alphaproteobacteria bacterium
ATCGAAACCGAAACGGCTGAGCATGGAACGCACCTTCACTTCGGAAGGTTCCTCCATCGCCGCTTTCAGCGTCTCGAACGGCGTCAAGGTGACGTCGAGTTCGTCGGTCTGAAACTGCGCAAAATAGCCGATCTTGAGCTTGCCCGATTTGTGAACTTCGCCCGCCATCGGTTTGAGACGGTCGGATAAAATTTTCACGAGCGTCGATTTGCCGTTGCCGTTGGCGCCTAGCAAAGCGATGCGGTCGGTGGGGTCGATATACAAATTCAGCCCGCGCAAAATCGGTTTGCCTTCGATGTAACCCGCATCGACATCGACCAGGCGGATCATCGGCGGTTTCATTTCTTTCGGCTCGGGAAAGCTGAAAGCGGTAATGCGGTCTGCAATAACCGCATCGACGATATCCATGCGTTCGATGGCTTTGAGACGGCTCTGCGCCTGCGCGGCCTTGGCGGCAGAGGCGCGGAACCTGTCGACGAACTTCATCAGATGGGCTTTTTGCGCAACCTGCTTCTCATGCATCGCCTGCTGGTTGAGCAAACGCTCGGCACGGCGGCGCTCAAAAGCGTCGTAATTTCCGGTATATAGAACAAGCTTCTGATTTTCGAGATGAAGGATATGATCGACCGTCTTGTTCAGAATATCGCGGTCATGGCTGATGATGACGAGCGTCTGCTGATACCGCATCAGGAAATTTTCCAGCCACACCAACGATTCGATATCGAGATGGTTGGTGGGTTCATCGAGCAGCAGAACATTCGGCGTCAGGAACAGCACGGACGCCAAAGCTACGCGCGCCCGCCAGCCGCCCGAGAAAGACGAAATCGGGCTGTTCTGCGCCGCCTCGCTGAAGCCAAGACCTGCCAGAATGGCCGCCGCGCGCGAAGGCGCGTCATAGGCGCTGATCTCGTTCAGTCTTTCATAGATATAACCGATGCGATCCATATCCTCGGTATTCTCGGCCTCATGCATCAAGGCGGCGCGTTCCTTGTCGGCGGCCAGAACGACATCGAGAATGGTGGTGTCGTCGTCGGGCAGATCCTGCCGCACCAGACCGAGCGACGCGCCCTTGATGAAGGAAACCTCGCCGCCATCGGCGGCAATCTCGCCGGAAATAATTTTGAAAAGCGTGGTCTTGCCCGCGCCATTCGGCCCCACAAGGCCGACGCGACGTCCGGACGGGATATTGACCGAAACATTGTCGAGCAGAGTTCGCCCGCCGACGCGGTAAGTGAGGTTCTGAATCGAGAGCATGGCGGCCCGGTATCTTTCGCTCAAAAGGTGGAAAAGCGCAACGCAGACGCCCGTTTCCAAAGCCGCCGCAAGCACCGGCTAAGTAAAGCAGGCCGACGTTAATGTAAAGGCCACAATTGCCGCTTAATGGTTTCGCGCAATTCGTCTATAGTGCCGTGCGCATAACGGGGCAAGTTCTATGGCTGATTTTCAATTGGTTCGAGACCGGCTCAGGGAGCTTCCGGTTTTTAACGTTATCGACGCGGTTGTCCGCGACGTCCGTGCAGGCCTCGTGACGGTAGTTGCCGCCAGTACCGGCAGCGGCAAAACCATGATGCTGCCGGGCGCGCTTGCCGATGTGTCCGACCATCAGATCGTCGTCCTGGTTCCCCGACGGTTCCTCGCCATCGACGCCGCGTTCAACGTCGCCGAACTGGCCGGGACCAAAATGGGCGACAAAGTCGGCTATGCCCTCGGCCAGATGGACGGCGAAAGTTCGCAACGTTCCGGCGAAACCAGAGTCCTTTATTGCACCTATGGCTATGCGCTGAGCTCGGGCCTCATCAACAAAGCTCAAACCATTATCCTCGACGAAGTTCACGAAGCCGATGAGCAAATCTCGCTCGCGCGGGCCGTGTTGCGCGAACGCAAGACCGCCGAGCCCGATCTGCGCATCCTGGAAATGAGCGCGACGGTCGATGCCGAAGCGCAGGCGCGTTACTGGCAGCCGATAGCGAAAACATCCGTGCATGCCGTCGCCGCCAAAGCCCTCGACTGCGATGTGGAAAATGAATCACCGATGCAGGCGGGCGGCAATGACCGCACCATCGAACAGATCGCGCTCGATCTTCTCAAACAAGGCCGCAAGGGAATTGCGATTTTCCGTTACGGCGTTAAAATCGTCGAGAACAGCGTTCTTGAATTGAAAAAACAGCTGGCATCGGCGGGCCTGCGCGATGTCGATATTGTCGGCATCCATGGCGGCACGCCGTCCGATGAACGCCGCGCCGCGCGGCGCGCGCCGGAGTCCGGCAGGCGCAAGATCATCGTCGGCACCAATGTCATCGAATCCGGAGTCAATCTGCGCTGGCTCGATGCCGGTCTTTCCGACGGCTATCGCAACGTTCCCTATCGCCGCGACGATACCGGCGCCGATGCTTTGGTACAGGAAGATCTGCCGCAATCGGGGTTGCTGCAACAGATCGGCCGCGTCAACCGCGACCCCGCCGCCACCGGCTTTCCGCGCGGGCTGTTCTTGCTTCATGCCAAAAAGCCGTTCGATCTGCGCCGCCCGCAAAACAGCCCCGCCATCCAGCGCGAAAATCTGATCGGCGTCGCGTTCCGCGCGGCTAGTCTTGGTTATGACCCCACGAAATTAACCTGGGATATTGCCGGTGCTGCGCATATTGCCGCTTTGCAGCCGCGCCTCGATCAGGCGAAACGGGAATTGATGCGCCTGCATCTGGTGCATGACGACTGGTCGCTGACGCAGGAAGGGATCTTCATCCGTCATCTTCCTGTCAGCCCCGAAGTCGGCGCGATGCTGTATGAGGCCAAACGCGTCGATGAGCAACGCCTGCGCAGCCCCGGTCAGCCGCCGCGCGTCATGCGCGACGTCGTCATCATCGCCGCGATCATGGAAAGCCACGGCCTGCGCCAGGATACGAAATTAGGCCATAAAGGCGATCAGCACCGCACCTCAGATCTGCTCGATGCAATGAATGCGTTCCGCGCCCTGCGCCGCGAGCCTGTCGCGGAAAAAGTCCTCGCCGCGACGGAATCCGTTCTCGCCAACGCATCCGAGGAAGAACTCGCCGTCCTGCAAACCGAACGCGCCGAACTTCAGGCGCTGTGCCTCAAGCAGAATGTCAGCCTCAACGGCTTTGTCGAAGTCGCCCGCCTCGCCGGGGAAATCGCCAACCGTCTGGGGCAACTCGATACCGGCATCCGCGTCGATACCCGCGCCGAAGATGATAAATACGACGCCGAACGCTATGGCGAGGTTCAGCGCTGCATTCTCAATGCCCACGCCAACCGCCTGTTTGTTTACGAAAATGACGGTCTCCGCGATCTGCTGCGCGATTTTGGCCGCAACCGCAGCGACGCCGGAAAACCTTTCAATGGTTATGAACTTGCGCGCGGCTCCATCGTCGCGCCGCCTAAGGAAGGCGCGTTGCTGGCGGGGGCTTTACGTGAAATTCCATCGAAACAGGCGGGCGAACCGCCTTTGCTGGTGCTGACCGACGTTACCTCCATTCCGCCCGAGGTCTTCATTGCCTGGGCATCCGCGCGCGCCGCCGATCATCAGCCGATTGCCGAAGATGGCGTTATCGAAAACGGCAGATTCAACGCCGTTTATGCGGGCAAGGCCCGTTTTGAAATTCCGGTGCCGCCGCAGATGCGCGCGATAGCGAGCCATCTTGCAAGCCAGCCGAACTCGCCGCCGCGCGGCGGCAAAAACGGCAAGCTCGCGAAACGCGTCCCCTAGATTACAGCCGCTTGAGGGGCAAAGGCAAAAAGGCCGGATGCGATGGTTATCCTTCTTTTACCATCTTTTGCCCCTGCTTTTGTCTTAATCGTGGGGCATAATGGCAGCCGGGAATCAGAGGGCGCCTGCATGAAATATCCGGCCTTTCTTTTCGTGTTTATGCTTTTGTGGGCCGCGCCTGCCGCGGCGGAAACAGATGCGCAAATTCTCCATTTGCTCAACCGCATCAGTTTCGGCCCGCTGCCCGGCGATATAGAGCGTGTGCGCAACAGCGGCGTCGAAGCCTATATCGATCAGCAATTGCATCCGGAATCTTTGCCGCAGCTTGCGGATTTGCAGGCGCGCCTTGACGATTTGCCGACTTTGAACGCTTCGATGGAAGATATCGCCAACGAATACGGCATGAACCCCAAGGACGAGAAGGCTTTGTCAGACGAAGAACGCAAGGCGCTCAACAAACGCCGCAACATCGTCGTCGAGGAACTGTCAGAGGCCAAAATCCTGCGCGCGATTATGAGCCCCGCGCAATTGCAGGAAGTGATGGTCGATTTCTGGTTCAATCACTTCAACGTTTTTGCCGAAAAAGGCGCCGACAAGATGCTGATCGGTTCCTACGAACGCGACGCCATCCGCCCTTATGCGCTGGGTAAATTCCGTGATCTGCTGGGGGCGACGGCGCATCATCCCGCCATGCTGGTCTATCTCGATAACTGGCAGAACACGGCGCCTAACAGCATCGTGGCCGAACGCGCCGAGGAAAAACGCGGCAAGATTCTCGGTATCAACGAAAATTACGCGCGCGAGATTATGGAGCTGCATACGCTCGGCGTGGATGGCGGCTATACGCAGGCCGATGTCACCACATTGGCACATATCTTGACCGGCTGGGGCCTCGGCGAAGGCAAAAATCCCGCCGACCGCACCCGGTTTCTGTTCGAGCCGCGGCGGCATGATTTCAGCGACCAATACTGGCTCGGCTACCCTATTCGCGGCGGCGGGGCCGAGGAAGTGGAGCAGGTGCTGGATATTCTGGCGGCCAGCCCGGCCACGGCGAAACATATTTCGTATGAACTCGCGCAATATTTCGTTGCCGACGAACCGCCGCCATCGCTGGTCGATAAACTCACCGCGACTTATCAATCGACCCATGGCGATATCGCCGCCATTCTGAACGTGCTGTTCCATTCGCCGGAGTTCCGTGACGGCGAGGCGAAGGACACCCGCAACAAATTCAAACCGCCTTTCCGTTTCGTGGTTTCGGCTTTCCGCGCCGCTGGCGTAACGCCATCCGGCGACACGCGCATGCTGCAGGGGGCAATCGCGCAGATGGGCGAGCCGCTTTACCGCTGCCTGACGCCCAACGGTTACGCCAACACCAACGATCAATGGCTGAACTCCGACGCGCTTCTGAAACGCGTCGATTTTTCGAAAAAACTGGCGGGATTCCTCGGCGACAATGCCGCGGGCACGATTTACAATACATTCGCCGGGCAATGGAGCGCCAATACGTTGGCCACCGTGCGTACCGTGCCGCCCAAGCTGCAACCGGCGCTGCTTCTCAGCAGTCCGGAATTCGTTTCTTACTGAAGGAGACCGTCATGCAAACGCGCCGCCGATTTCTGCAAGGAATGATGCTGGCGGGCGGGTTCTGCCTGATGCCGTTCGGGCGCGGCGGCTGGGCGCTGGCGGCGCCGGGCGGCGTCAACCGCCATCTCGTCGTCATTATGATGCGCGGTGCCGTCGATGGGCTCAGCATTGTCGCGCCTTATACCGAACGCAATTATTACGCTTCGCGGCCCGATATCGCGCTGGCCCCGCCGGGGCAAAGCGACGGGCTTCTCGATCTCGACGGGTTTTTCGGGTTGCATCCCGCATTGGCGCCCGTTCTGCCGTTATGGCAGAATCGCAGCCTTGCTTTCGTGCATGCCAGCGGATCGCCGGCCGAAACGCGCTCGCATTTCGAGGCGCAGGACATCATGGAAACCGCGATGCTGAATTCGGCGCTGGCGCCGCAGGGCTGGATGAACGGCCTCGCGCAGGTTTTGCCCGATAACCGCTCGCCGACGCGCGCGCTCAGTTTCGGCAATACGCTGCCGAAGATTTTTCAGGGTCGCTATAATGTCTCGACGGTGCCGACCAATCTGCACGCCAAGGCCGGGTATAAAATGCAGGCTCTGGAGAATCCGCGCGAGGCGCAGGCCTTCGCCCAGCTTTACGGCAATCAATCGGAACTCGGGAAACTCTATCAGCAGGGCACTTCGGCGCGCGACAGCATGATGCAGGATCTCGAAAAAGAAATGGTCGATTCCGGCAAAGGCGCGCCGGGGGCCGATGCTTTCGTGACGCAAAGCGCCAAAGCCGGGGCCATGATCGCGGGCGACCCCAGCATTCAACTGGTATTCATGGATGTCGGCGGGTGGGACACGCATGTGGGGCAGGGCAACGCCAAGGGGCAGCTTGCCAACCGCCTCGGCCATCTCGGCGACGGGCTGGCTGCGCTGGCGCAGGGGCTGGGGCCCGCTTACGCCAACACGACCATTCTCGTGATGTCGGAATTCGGCCGCACCGTCGCGCAGAACGGCAATGGCGGCACCGATCACGGGCATGGCAATGTCGCGTGGGTGATGGGCGGCGGCGTGCGCGGCGGCAAGGTTTATGGCCGCTGGCCGGGGCTTAACAGCGGCCAGTTATGGGAAGGGCGCGATCTCGCGGTAACGACGGATTTCCGCGCGACCATCGGCGCGGTGGTGGCGGGCCAGTTCGGCGCCGACGACAATGATCTGCGCCGCATCATTCCGGGGTATCAGCGCGACCCGGCGCTGGACGGCATCGTCGCCTAGAAAACAGCATCTGCCTGTGATATGAAGCAGTTCCTTTTTGAAAACAGGAATTGCCATGCGTTATCTCCACACCATGATCCGCGTTGCCGATCTCGATGCTGCGCTGAAATTCTATGTCGGCCTGCTGGGGCTGCGCGAAGACCGCCGCATGGAGAATGAGCAGGGCCGTTTCACTTTGGTGTTTCTCTCCGCTCCGCAAGACACGCTGACCGGCCCCGGCATGCGCGCCAGCCCGCAGATCGAATTGACCTATAACTGGGACAAGGAAATCTATACCGGCGGCCGCAATTTCGGCCATCTGGCTTACGAAGTCGATGATATCTATGCCTTCTGCCAGCGCCTGAAGGATAACGGCGTCACAATCAACCGCCCCCCGCGCGACGGCAACATGGCCTTCGTCAAATCGCCCGACGGAATCTCGATCGAACTTCTGCAAAAAGGCGAACCCAAAGCCCCGGCGGAGCCGTGGGTTTCGATGGCGAATGTGGAGACGTGGTGAGTAGTCCATCGGCAGCGCACGCCGGGCTTACCATCCGTTGTCGAGCGCGCTGCTACCCTAGTCTTTGATCGACACAATGCCCTTGTGGACGGCCACGCGCTCCTGAAGAATTTTGATATCTTTTTCCTGTCTGCGACCAATCCATTCCTGAGCGGGCTGGGGATAGTATTCAAACCTCATGCTTCGGAGCCACTTCCTCATATACTCAGGTGGTTTTTGCGGGAACCTGACTGCGAGATCATAAACGATCCTTTTCCCGATTTCTTCGACGAGCAATTTCTCGTTGCCGCATACGATGAGAATCCTCCATATGGTTTTTACCGAAGCCTGAGAGGCGCAGGGCAGCCAGATCACGGCGCTGGAAGCGCCGACGCTCAGTTTCTGACGATAAGCCTGCCGGATCGCGCCGGTCGTTCTCCAAAATTTGCTCCATCGATGCCAGCTTTTGATTTCGACCGAACAAAGGGTGTTATTCGCAAGACGAAGCAGGATATCGATATCGCCGAAATCATAAAGCTTTCGCTCAAGCACGTCCCAGCTTGAAGGAAGATTTTCTATCAAGGACTTGCGAGCTTTATCCTCCACGGCCTTTCCATGTTTGCGTCTTTGACCGCTTTCCTGATTGGAAAAGCCCAGATACAGAAAAGGAACGGACAGCATCGCAAGCGACAAAATATAAGGATTGCGCGCCTGGCTGTACCAGTACATCGCGCCGCCAATGATGCCCAGGCCCCATGCCCATAAAAAACAGGCGACAATATAGTCGAACCGCCAGGGTTTATAGGCGCCGCGAGAAACGCTTTGGTAAAGTGTTTCCAGATCGTGCCGTGTCATTTTGCGGTTCATTCCGTAGGAATGATCTCTTGCGTAGGGGGAGTGAGGGGTAAGCAGCTCCAAAGACCATTTCACAAATTTCTTGAGCTTCCAATAAAGGGCCCTTCCGGCATAACTAAGCTGTCGCCATAGTCTGTACGTTTTGGGGTAAAGCCAGAGAACCGCCGCGATGATCGCAATTATCTTGAGAATCTGCCGCGCATCCGGGGAAAGGCCCTGAAAAAAATCTGCTGGCGGCATTTGTTTTATCCATGACAGCAAAAACGGCGGGGAGATGGCACACCCGGAAACAAAGCTTTGGCGGAGGAGATGTCCGCCGTACCTATTGTGTCCCACAAAACCCCAATGTTCCTGAATGTGCGATATATATCTTGTATATATGGCATTTTATGGATTATCATGTGCCTAGATGTCCCAGAGTGTTCCGCCTAACCGCGCTCTTGTTTGTGGGACGATTTGTGGGACTGAAAGTATGGAGGAACCATGACGCGCACCACCAGCAAGCTATCTGCCATTACCGTTTCTCGGATTAAGCAGAAGGGGCTTTATTCGGACGGCGGTGGGCTTTACCTGCGGGTCAAGGATAGTGGCGGCAAGTTTTGGGTGCTTCGCTATATGCTGGACGGTAAAGCGCGGGAAATGGGCTTGGGTGCGCTCCACGCCCTAACGCTGGCCGAGGCAAGGGACAAGGCCGCCGATTGCCGTAAACAGTTAGCCAGCAAGATTGACCCTATCGCCACCCGTGACGACGCCCAGACGCAAAAGAAGGTTGATAACGCAAAGGCCAAGACCTTCAAGGAATGTGCCCAAGCCTATATCGAGGCTCATGAGAAAAGCTGGCGCAACGCCAAGCATGTCCAGCAATGGGGCAACACGCTGGCAACCTATGCCTATCCCATTATGGGCGATCTGCCCGTGCAAAACATTGATCTTGCCCTGATTACCGCAGTTTTGGAGCAAAAGAAAAAGGCATTCGGCAAGAAGGAAACCCTATGGACGGCACGGCCTGAAACGGCATCCCGTTTGCGGGGACGGCTTGAGGTCATTCTGGATTGGGCGGCAACAAGGGAATATCGCAAGGGGGAAAATCCGGCGCGATGGCGCGGCCACCTTGAAAACCTTTTGCCCAAACGTGCAAGGGTGCAGCGCATCAAGCACCAACCCGCTCTCCCCTATGAAAAGATTGGCGACTTTATGTCCACCCTGAAAGGGCAGGAGGGTACGGCAGCAAAGGCAATGATGTTTACTATTCTGACCGCTTGCCGCACCAGCGAGGCTATCGGCGCAACATGGGGCGAAATTGATCTGGCAAAGGGCGTTTGGGTTATTCCCGCCGATAGGATCAAGGCCGGGCGAGAACACCGTGTGCCATTGTCAAAGGCTGTGGTGGAGCTGTTAGAATCTCTCGGAGAGATTCGAAACAAGGGTTTTGTCTTTACTGGATATAAACCAAGTAAGCCCCTTTCCAATATGGCGATGCTGGCCTTACTCCAGCGCATGAAACGGCGCGATATAACCGTTCACGGCTTCCGGTCGTCATTCCGCGATTGGACGGCAGAGCAAACCAATTTCCCCCGCAAGGTAGCAGAGGCGGCTTTGGCTCACGCGGTGGGCGACAAGGTGGAGGCTGCCTATCGCCGGAGCGACTTATTCGACAAGCGCCGCCTGATGATGGACGCATGGGCGCGATATTGCGCTACGCCTTCGGTGAAGGATAAGGGCGATAACGTAACGTCAATGCAGCGAAAATAGAGAGGGCTTTGCTATAATCACAGTTGCCACGCTTGCTACAGTTGAGCGTTTGCTGTAAGCATGTCCCGGCAAAACAAACGCATCTTTCCCTGATTACACGGTTGATCGTCCGAAAATGCCCCCTTTTACCACAGGGGGCGAACCATGAATCATAAGCGCAGAAAACCCCGCACCAAAAGCCGGAGTAAGGGGCAGTTTCCATGCGGTACGCCCGCACACTGGAATATCTTGTTTCATTCTCGCCCGCGCCGTCGCCGGAATAAGCTCAACTGTCGGCGTGTCTTAAAAGGCTATGACGAAAACAGGCTGATATGGGATTTGGGTAATTCCAAGCCCCATCATTATTACTGGTAGGGCTATGCCCCCAGATAAGATTCCAGCGCGTTATTAATCAAGGCGCTGCGGCTTTGATGGATGCTCTTGGCGCGTTTGTCGGCCACGCGGAGCAGTTGCTTGTCGATCATAACATTAACCCGTTCCTGCTGCGCGTGAGCGGGGGCAAGCGGCACATAAGCCACGATACCGTCTTTCCATTCCACCCAATCTTGCTTGGCTGCGCGTATATCGCCCAAGCTGCGCGGGGCGGGGATTTTTTCTTTATCTTGGCGCATCCCTTCGACATGGAAAGCCAAAGCCTCCCGCGCATTATCCAGCGCATCGTCAGGGCTTGATCCAGCCGCCACGCATCCTGCGAAATCGGGGAACATGACCCCATATTGATTTTTGCCGCTCTTGTGAACCAAAGCTATATAGCGTTGCATGATGCCCTCCCTAATCTTTTAATCCGGCTTGTTTAAACACAGATTTAACCGTGCCGATGGGTAAATCCTTCTTGGGGTGGGGAACGGTCACGCGCCCCGCCTTGCTGGGGTGTTTAAATTGATGGTGACTGCCCCGCGTTGCCGCCAGAACCCACCCATCCTTCTTTAACATCGCAATGATCGTTCGACTGTCCATAGCCCCGCCTTTAGTGTGTATATAATTACACACTTTTTCGCCGAATGTCAATCAACTTGAAACAGGCGGGAACGTCTTGAAATATGGGGAAACAATCGCCATTCTATAGAAGCGCAGCAGGCTAATCCCCTGAAAACTCTCTTCCGCAGAGAGCCGCCGCACCATTATTTCTTGCGGAGAACTTGTGGAGAGCAGCATGGCATTGCCAGAACCAACTGAATTGTCGTTATTGCAATCTGCCGATTACATCTCCGGCAGAACTGGGGAGTCAGAAAAGAAGGCAAGAACTGCCCTATATGCCGCGTTGCAGGCGGGAACGCTTTGCTCTCATGCAACTACAAAAAGTGTTCGACATCTTGATTCACATGAAAAAGCAAATGCCGAAGAGTCTGGGGATGATCCGAATGAAATCCATACCTTTTTTGGCGTAGATTTTATTCCAGAAGAATACTGGCGCAATGTTGGATTTGAAAAGGTCTTTCTTGAGGCGGAGACTGGCGTCCTTAATGCTATGGATGATGACCTATTCGTTTATGTAGGATGGCAATTTATTTCCCACGATTCCGGCTATATTGCTGGATATTATTTAAATCCAACAATTCGTAAAAATGAAATTGATGAGTGGCTATCAGCTTTTGGCAATTCAGCAAGATGTAGTGCTGAGGTTGTGCCAGAGAAAACAAAAAAATCCACTAAGCCACGCTATCAGGCAAATCGTGTCAAAGACTGGGCGTTGAAGCAAAACAACATCCCACACTCAGCGTCCAAAGCTATCTTAGCAGAAATTGCGACCGCCCTTGGCAGCACAATTTCCGCAAAAACTGCTCGTCAAGGTTTTGTGATGGCGCAAAAAATTAGGGACGAGGTAACATAAGGGAATACTCCCGTCCTTCCTTTATTTCCTCCACTGTATTGCTGACAATCTTTTTTATGTGAGTATTTATATGTCCCCAGAAACACCGGATGTTCCGGAAAAGAATGGAGGACAAAATGGAGAAGATTCTAATCCCTATCCCCGAATTTACCGTCTGGGCTTCGGTAAGCAGAACGCAAATTTACCGTGAAATTCACGCTGGACGGTTGAGGCTAACCAAACGGGGGCGGAGAAGCTTTATAGCCCGCGCCGATGCCGAGGCTTGGCTGGATGCTGACCTGCTCCCCTTTTCCGGGGCGTTCTGACGCAGAGTCTTTGGGTTAAAGTAATCATAGATTGGTCTCTCCGCAAGCGACAGACTGCGCGACCGCAAGAGTCGGGCGCAGGCTGACGCGGTACTGAGCTGGGGATTGG
>JARLJC010000055.1 GCA_031291435.1 Alphaproteobacteria bacterium
GATCCGCATTTCTGGTGGATGTCGGCAATGGCCGGTCTGTGGCTCGTTTTCATGGCCATCGTTTTCGGTGTGGAGCCATTGTTGCACGAGCAATTCGAGAAGATGGCCCGGAGCGCGCCCTTCGACACCCTGCGACGGATCGCCATTGCACACGGCCTGCTGCTGGCGCTCGCGGCCGTGACGGTTTTTGGAGCCGTTACAGGCGCTCATGGGATGGGATGAATATTGTTTTCGCCGCCTGTTCGCGGGGGGATTCTTAGCTACCGCCGCTTAAAGCGCCTTCTTCACCGGCGCCGCATTCATTCGCTGATGATTTAGCAACCGGGCCTCAAGCCAGCGCTTGAACTGGCCGGTGCGCTCCTCGGTCAAGCGACTGAAAGCGAAGGCGTAGAGCGCAGCAATCGTGAAATACGCGCCAAACAACAGCAGGCCCTTCCAGTCGCCAGGGCCATAGTGAAGTATCGGGCTCGGCTTGTCATTGAAGAACACCGCAATGATAGTCACCAATGGCGCATGAGTGAGATACAGGCTGAAAGAAAATCCAGCCAGCAGAGCATTGATTTTAGCGGCCTGACCGGAAGGCCTCGACTGCGAGAACATCAACGTGATGATCAAATTGGCAAAGCTGCAAGCAAGGACAACGCTGCCCAGCAAGGGGCTATAGTGAATCAAAACTGGATATGAAAACGTGGCCAATAGCGCGATGATCCAGGCGAGCAGCTTCGAACGGATGATCGGCGCCGACGCGCATCGCGCAAACAAGCCGATTAGCCACAAAGGGAACATCGCCAGGATGTAATAATTGAAGATCAGGATGAAAATAGTCATGGCGACAAACAACAGCGCGTAAATATAGGATTTAAGCCCGGAGCTTGTCATGCAGCCGATAATCGCCACGAATAATGCGTAGTACCAGACCTCGTAGGCAAGGCTCCAGAGGGGTGTGTTGCTGCCTAATTCGGGCGACAGAAGCGTTTGCAGCGAAAGCGCGTTTGCGGCAACGGTCGCCAATTTATAGGAGGCCAATGTTTCACCGCCACAATCAGCATTGATGCCGAAATAGTGCGTGCGAACCAGATCGAACACGAGGCCAACCGCAAGGGCCGGCGCCAGAACCAGATAGATGCGGGCAAAGCGATGAATGGTATAGCGCGCCACGGAAAATCGGCCGCGCTTTATGTCCGCGAGGGCCCCGCCGCCGACAAGAAATCCGCTGATGACGAAAAACAGGTAAACCGCCTGCCGGCCGCAATTGGTGAGAAGCGCAAAAAAAACGCCCCACACGTTCTCATAGAGCGCGGGAGACGCCATCGGCGCGACGAAGATGGCGCCACGCAAGTGGTAGACCAGCACGAGCGCGGCGGCGAGCCAGCGCAGGAAGTCGAGGTTCGACGTCATGGCTGGATTGAGGCTCGATTGCGAGGCGTCGATCAGGCCGCCAACGAGCTTGTTCAGAAAAGCCAAGGGGGAATCGGAATCAAGGTAAGGCGACGATGGCCCAATGGCTTCAAAGTGAACATCCTGCGCTTCACTTTGATCGGCCATTCGACTGGCTCCCATCTATTATTATTGCGGGCGGATTCAAAAATGCGGCGCTGGAGGAGGATGAGGCTGGCGCGGAGACCGCCGCTGTGATGCGGTTCCGATCAGTTCAGTTTGACCGAGGTCGCCGTCTGGTCTTTCGAATAAATTCGAATGTAGTCGATCTGCATATCGTAATGCCCGCTGGCGGGAACATCGATCGGCCATCCGCCGCCCATCGCCAGATTGAACATCCAGAAAAACGGATCGATATCGTTGGCGCGGAAAAGCGGCACTTTGGCTATCAAGGCGCCGTCCAGATAGGTCTCGAGATCCTTGTCGCCGACGAGATAGCCGTAAACATGGAAATCGGCTGTCAGGTCTGGCAGATTCTGCACCATGACGGTGGTTGCGGCCTTGGGAACCACCCAATGGTGCACCGTGGTGTGGACCACGGTCATGTTGACGCCATAGGCCTCGATCCCGTCGAGTTCGACGACGCCGAGGGGATCCCCCTGTGGTGATTGGGATTTGAGATTGCAGCTCCAATTGGCCGGCCAAACGCCCTTGCCGCTCGGCAGTTTCTGGCGGATTTCAACATATCCCCGGCGAAAGGCGGCGCTTGGCGGGCGACCATCGGCGAAGGCGGTGGTGATCATGCCGGAATACCATTTGCGCCCCCATTTGTTGGGGTCGACGAAGTCTGGCTGGTAATTGGCCCTTATCGTCAGCACGCCATCCCTAACGATATAGACTTCAGGAAAAAGCTTGGCGTCCTCCGGCTTGCTCGTCACGAAATAGCTGTCCGAGCCCCATTGCTGGCCTGCCGGCGTGGTTCCGATTTGCCACTTCGACAGATCGAGGGTGGTCCCATCGAATTCGTCGTCAAAGATCAGCTTGTAGCCTGTCAGGTCCGGGCCGGCCTTTGCCGGGATGTTGAAGGACAAGACGAACAGGCTGACGACGGCGCTCAGGGCGACTCGAATTCCGCGCGGCCTGGGACGCTCCCGCTGTCTTAAGGTGTGAATCAGCTTCCCGACGCTCAACGCGCGCCCACGACGGCCAGATCGATCCGATTGTTGATTTCGCCGCGCGGATCAGACAGTTTTTTGACGAAGCGCGCGGGCGTCCCGGCATAGAGACTGTCCGGCTCGGTGCACTTCGTGACGATTGATCCCGCGGCTATGACGCAGCCACGCCGGATCGTCACGCCCGGCAAAATCGTGACGCTCGAACCGATCCAGCAGCCGGCTTCAATGCAAATCGGCTTCGCCGAGGACTCGACGAGGCACCTTTGGGTCGAGGGGCCGATCTCGTGCGATCCTGTAATGAGCCGCACGAATTGTCCGATTCGGACATTGTTCTCGATCACGACGTCATCGTCGCCGTCATAGAAAAAGCCGACGTTGATGAAAACTTCCGAGCCGATCTGAATGCGTTTTGACCGGAAGGATGCGCCCGACCATACACAAGCGTCGGGCGCCATGTTGAATCCCAGAAGGCGCATCAACTTGCCCCGCACCGAAGCTGGCAGGAAAGCGCTTCCCAGAATTGCGTCTGTGACGCGATGCACATAGGTGCCCATGAATCGCTCCAATTTATTTCGATCTCGGCCAAGCCAGCTCTTCGCGCTTTAGCGGGATCGATATCTGCAAGCCGTCATGCGCCTTCCATTCAGCAAGCTTCAGATTCAGTATGAAGTTAGCTTCATTCAGTTTCAAGACGTTAATTTGTTATCGCCGCAAAATTAACACCTGCGTCGTCATGAATTTCGGGTTGCGGACCGAGGCTTTGCGGGATTGAAAAGTGGCGTCGCCAAGTGCGGCCTGGGGCTGCGTGCGATCGGGAAATGCGCGGAGCGGGACGTCCTCTCGCGATTGGATTCAGTAACGGCGCAAACGAAGCCGGCCGCCATGAAGAAAGGCAAGCCAAGATCGATCAGCGCGCCCGATAATG
The DNA here is from genome assembly GCA_031291435.1 of Alphaproteobacteria bacterium. Classification (GTDB taxonomy): domain Bacteria; phylum Pseudomonadota; class Alphaproteobacteria; order UBA9219; family UBA9219; genus CAIXLI01. The sequence goes on from JARLJC010000055.1 coordinate 3,478, forward strand.
TGCCGGCAATCAGCAGCGCAAAGCAGCTCCATTTCGCCGCTTTGCAATAAGGGGCGATGGCGGGATCTGCGGCGCCGCCGCCGCGGCCCAGCAGCATGCTGGCGAGAAAGGTCAGATAGGCCAGGGATCCGGGAAGGCCGAGATTCGACAAAGCCGCCAAGGGAAAGCTCGAAGCGCGGACGCTGCCGATGCCTGCGCCGAAGCCATAGGTTTCAAACAGATTTCGCATCGCGCTGGCGTTCCATTCGCCGCGCTCGAGCGCGGAAGATGAAGTCGATTTGTTCAAGATCAGGATGTCCGCATAATTCATGATGGTTTCCAGCACCGACGGCGTCTGCACGACGAGGAGCGCGGCCAACGTCAGGAGAAGCGGACCGAAAAAGACGAAGGCGACGGTTTGGCTGGAGACGTTGGTTTGAAACGTCCGGATGATCGCGACCATGTAAATGCAGAACAGGAAGACGGGCAGGGCCCCGTAAGCGGTCGAGGATGTCGAAAAGATCAGCAGGCCCATGGTTGAGATCCACAGGAACAGCGTCAACCTTGGCTTGACGCCGTCGAGCCAGAGGCTCAGCACGTAGGCGAGAGCGCCGATCGAGGCATAGGCGAAAGACGAGGCCTCGGTGAAGGAGCCGACAATTCTTTTCAACCCGAGAACGACGGTTTCATTGTGCATGACATAGGCGGCATTACGAATGAAATCGAGCAGATAGCCCGTGCCGGTCCAGAACGTCGCGAGATCCGCGACTGCAAAAACAACGTTGCCGATCGCATAGACGAGAAGCGCGCGGGCGAGACCAAACCGCCCTTGTTCTGTCTGTGACCACGCATAGGCGATCAGGAACGCAGCAAGATCGCCGAGAAAATAGATGGTTTGGGTCAGATTGCCGGACGACGGCCCCAAGGGTACGGGCGCCAGGGAAAATCCCCAGGCCGTCGCGCCAATCGCATTGACATAGGTGCTGCCGGCAAAAATTCGCGGCAAGAGAAAAGCGCCCACGCCGCCGTAAATCGCCGTGACCAGCAGCCAGAAGCCGGGCTTGGCGAAACGCACGCCTTTCAGGACGTTGCTCACGCCCCCCTTCAACGAAAACAGCGACGCCGCATAAAGGCCGAGCAGCAAATGCGCCGGCTGAATCGAGATCGAGAGCTGAGACAAATTGATCGCGGCGGAAGAGCCAAGCAAAGTCACCATCACGAAGACGTCATACTTGATGCCGTCAAACCAGATGAGCGAGGCCAGACCCAGAACGAGTGCGATGACGCCGATGATTTCAAAGCTCATGTCGCCTCCGGCCGAGAAATGGGAATCCTGCGAAAGACTGTCCGGGATTTCGTCGAGCCCCGAAATGCGCTATGTAAGCTTGGCCGTGCCGTTTCAGTCAGGCGCCATTGGAGCCCGTCAATGTGGTGGTTTTTCTCGCTCTGCCTGGCGATTGGCGTCGGCTGTGGGTTTTCCATGGCGCTTCTTCGTTTTGTATTCATTTCGCTGCTGATTTTTGCGGGAGTGCTCGGGTTCGGCTCAGCGATGAGCTTCCCGCCTTTGCACTCCGCCATTCTTGCCGCCGTGTTTTTGCAGGCCGGATATTTCATCGCCGTTTTGATACGAACGCTTTGGGGATATCGCCGCGGCGACCCCGAGTAGGAACCGCCTTCGCCCCAAGGGTCGAAGGCGGTCAAAGCGTTCAGACGACAACGCCGAGATGCCCTTCGCGCCGCGTGATCGGGATCGGCGCGCAAGATTCCCTCTCGCCAAATTGCGCGGACAAAAGGCTCGGCGAATGGCCGGCTTCGGTGAGTTTTTCCTGAAGCAGCGACTTCATTTGCCGCATGAACACTTCGGTATCGAATTGACGCGCATGTTCGGCAATCCTGGCCGGCGCCAGATCCATCTGTTCAAGCCTCTCGATGGCGTCGATCATCGAGTCGACGGTCTGCTCCTTGAAGAACACACCGGTCAGGCCATCGACGACCGTTTCCAGGGCGCCGCCCTTGCCAAAGGCGACCACGGGCCGGCCGCTGGACATGGCCTCGACGGGAACAATTCCAAAATCTTCCTCGCCCGGAAAAATCAGGCCGCGGCATTGAGAATATAATTGCCTCAACACCGAAAACGGCTGCGAGCCGAGCAGAACGACATTTGGCTCCGCCATGGCGCGAAGCTCGGCCAGCATCTCGCCGCCGCCCACAACGACGAGGCGCCGGCCGGTCCTGTTGAACGCCTCGATAGCGAGATCCGGCCGCTTGTAGGCCACAAGTTCTCCCGCCATGAGATAGAAATCCTGCAGCTCGTTCGGACGGGCGATCTGGAAGGCGCTGGTTTCGACGGGGGGATAGATGACATCCGCGTCGCGCCTGTAATAGGCGCGCAATCGGCGGCTGACATTCTGCGAATTGGCGACGAAATGATGCACGCGGTCGGACGATACGGCGTCCCACGTGCGGATATAATGCGATAGTGGCGGCATGACCAATTTCGTGAAGCCGCCGGAGCGTTCCCGATATTCATGGAACATGTTCCAGATGTAACGCATCGGCGAATGGCAATAGCAGACATGCAAGGCGTCGACAGGCGCGACAATGCCCTTGGCGGGGCCCGATTCGCTGCTGATGATCAAATCATAGCCCCTGAGGTCCAACTGCTCGAGCGCGAGGGGCATCAGTGGCAGATAGGATTGATAATTACGCTTGGCGCGCGGCAAGGATGAAACGAAGGAAGTCGTGACGCGGTGTCCCCGGATGACGTCCGACACCTTGTCCGGCGAATAGATGTGGGTGAAGATATCTGCTTCGGGAAACATGCGGCACAGCGCTTCCACGACCTTTTCGCCGCCGCGCATGCCGATCAGCCAATAGTGAATAATTGCGACTTTCATCGTGTTCCCTCTCAAAACGCCATTGCGCCGTCTGCCGGCCTAATCATTTTCCAGCCGCCAGAGCGCAGGCCTCCAGACATGCATCGTCCAGAAATTCGTCGGTCACGTTGCAATGGGAAAGGCTGCAGCCGGATCCGCGTCCGCTTGCCTCAGCCCTTCCTTAAAGGAATGATGCCAGACTTAATTTTTTCTCGCAATCTAAAGTTAGATAAATTAATCTGTTGAAACAGGCAAGCGCTCGGCGCCCGGCTACATCGGGGTGATCGGCTCTGTCCAGACGTTGCGTCCGTCGGACGAAGGTTGTTGGTGCTTGGCGCGTAGCGTGGCAGATCGAAGGAGCTATGCAACGGCTATTGATGTTCAGCCGCCTGATGTCACCGCATTGACCCAGGCTTATTCTTCATAAAATCATTGGGGCCTAACATATGAGCGCGAGCCGTGTCCTTATCGATGGTTATTTTCTTGGAAAGCCCATGGGGTATGGGCGGTTTATTTTCGAGCTATGTCGCGCCATAGGCAACGCCGACACTGGAATTCAATTTATCGTCGCCGTTCAACGCAGCGCGGATAAAGCTTATTTGCCGGAATATAAAAATATAAAATATGAAATCCTGGATGATTCAATTTTTCCCTTGTGGGAACAGCTTAAAATTCCGCTTTGCGCGGCGCGCAATCGCTGCGATCTCATCCATTTCCCTTATAATACCAAATCTTTGTTGACGTTGCGTCGCAGCGTCACGACAGTGCATGATCTTACCTTCTTTTTGAAGACCAAGCGCGATTGGAAAAGCGCGCTCATCCATTTTTATATGCGCACGACTTTCAATATGAGCGTCAGAAATTCCGACGCCATTATCGCTGTAAGCGACACTACCCGCGACGCGCTACGGATGAAAAGTCTCGCCTCGACAACAATCTACAACACGGTCGATGGCTTTATTGGCGCGCAGAATCCGGATCGGCTGGACAAGCCTGCCCGGCCTTACTTCCTGCATCGTGGAAGCTATGCAGCTAATCATCGGAATACCGATCGCATTATTGAAGCCTTTTTAAGCTGCCCCGAACTGACGGAAAAATATGATCTGAAGATTCTGGGTGTTCCAGACGGCGCGCGCCAC
>JARLJC010000056.1 GCA_031291435.1 Alphaproteobacteria bacterium
AAGAGTTCGCGGGCTTCGTCGCCTTCCCGGAAAATAACGCTTCCGGCCTTCAACAGTTTTGCATCAATATTATTGCCCGTCAGTACGCCAAAACTCGCATCCTGCGTCATGGTCGGCCCCATTTGACAGATTTTGGACATGCTAGGGGCCTGAAGGCTGCTAAGCAAGAATTTGCAGAAATTTGCACCGCGCCGAAATGGCGGCGCTGGCGCCTGAAACGCGGCCCGGTCGGGGCATCCTGCTGCAAGGCGGGAGCCGCTACGTACGTTGGCGGACCATAGGCCGACAATTATAGGCTTTGCGAAATCCGGCGGCCTTCGCATCGTCCTCGGAACAGAACCAGCGATCGGGCTTCGTGAGCGCCGGATAACTGCGGCACGCCTGCAGGTGATAGATGCCCAGATTGCCGGTGACGCGCGCCCGCAGGGCAAATTTGCCCTTGATGCTGCAACCTGGCGGCATCGCGGGATATTCGGGAAACAGCACCTCGCGGATTTCGCGGTCCTTGTCGGCCCGGCATGACCCTCCCAGCAGGGCGCCGTCCTTTTTTCCACCGCGGAATTCCTGCGGCGCGGCAAAGCAGCCCTTCCAAAGCCCTCGGCGGTTGTCTTTCGCGCCGGCTTCGTCCTCCTTGAATCGCCCCTTTGCGGCGGGCTCGAAATTCAGGGCAAAGCCCTGGCGGACAAGGAGCTGGTTCAGGCTTTGGGTTTCGCCCTCGACGGTGCAAACACCGATATGCCGGTTCCTGGTGGTGGCGTCGGTGCCGAGATCTTCACAGTGCACCTCGCGCCCGCCGATCAGGCTGGCCAGTTGATCGCGCGCTTCAACGCCGCAAGTCCAGCTGTCGGCGTGATCATCGATGCACAGCTGGTCAAATGCCGGCGCATCGATGCCGTCAAGCCGGTATATTGCACCGGTGAGCTCGATGGTGCCGCCGTCTCTGACGATCGGGCTGGCGGCGAAGCTTCGGCTGGCTGCGAAAATCGCCAGTATCAGGATAAACCAACGCATCAATCGTCAGGCTCTTGCGGTGAGGGAACACGATAACTGCATTTTATGGTACGGGTGAAGGCCGGACCAAACCGTATTTGGCGGGGCTTGCCGGGCAAGCCCAGGGGGACCAGCGCGCGATAGCTACCGGAGAATCGGTTTTCGGGCATATCTGTCGTTGCCTCGCTCTGGTTTTGCTGTACGACGGAATTGTTACGTCCGTCCCCGCGTGCCAGATTGCGGGGGGCGGTCCCGCCCCAGAGGTTGCAAGTAAGCCAGCATATGTTCAAACGAATTCTGATCGCAAATCGCGGCGAGATCGCCTGCCGGGTCATCAAAACTGCCCGCCGCATGGGGATTGAGACTGTCGCGGTCTATTCCGAAGCCGACCGCGACGCCCTTCACGTCGAAATGGCCGACCAGGCGGTCCTGATTGGACCGCCGGCCGCCGCCGAAAGCTATCTTTTGATCGACAAGATCGTCGAGGCCTGCCGCAAGACCGGCGCAGAAGCCGTGCATCCCGGTTACGGATTCCTTTCCGAACGCGAGGCCTTTCCGCGCGAGCTTGCCAAGGCCGGCATCGTCTTCATCGGCCCCAATCCCGGCGCGATCGCCGCGATGGGCGACAAGATAGAGTCCAAGAAGGCCGCGGCGAAAGCCGACGTGTCGACCGTGCCGGGGCATCTCGGCGTGATCGAGGACGAGAGGCACGCCGTGAAGATCGCGGACGCGATCGGCTATCCCGTCATGATCAAGGCTTCCGCCGGCGGCGGCGGCAAGGGAATGCGGATCGCGCATTCGACTTC
>JARLJC010000057.1 GCA_031291435.1 Alphaproteobacteria bacterium
CTATTCCATGCCGCCCCATGTCGGGCGCGGCGGCTGGACCTGGTACACGGGCTCAGCCGCCTGGATGCAGCGCGCCGGGCTGGAAAGCATCCTGGGAATGCGGCTGGAGGGCGATTGCTTTTGCGTCGATCCCTGCATCCCCAAAACGTGGGCTGGCTTCGAGCTCACTCTGCGGCGCGGTTCGTCCCGATATGAGATTCGCGTCGAAAATCCGGCGGGAGTCGAACGAGGCGTCGTCTTCGCCGCCATGGATGACGCCGAAATCGCAGCGCAACCGCCGCGGCTACCGCTTGTCGATGACGGCGCCGCGCACAGAATTGTCATTCGATTGGGATGAATGGACGGTGGAACACCGCGCATCGATCGGTGACAAGGCAGACCGGCAATAGCGTCTTACGTAATCGACGACGCGGCCCCATGTCGTCGTGTCTTTCGAATTCACCGCGTTGCCCCCACGGGGGGGCCGGCCGGCTAATAGAATGACGGCGTCGAATTGTTTTGACCCGCTTGCGAATTCCTGGCCCCTTTGGGTCACATTGCTGGCCCGGGACGAAAGCAAGAACGAAATTGTCGCACCCAGACTCGGCGCGACTGTCGCACCTAAGCCAAAGGCCTGAGTTTCCAGGGGACATAAAGGTAGTGGTGGGAGAGGTAGAGGGCGTATGATTATCAAGGGAGAGCAAAATAGGGACGCGGGCAAAAGTGGGAACTCAGTGGCAATTTCTCGGCGGATGTCTTATCGCCGCTGGCGTCCGCGGGGCTATTTTGGGGTTTCGGTTCCTCGATTTGCTGGGGCGTCACCTGCTCTGACTTTGCGACTGTCGAAACGGCAACAAGCGCCATAAAAACAAAAACTAAATATCCGCTAATCGCACGGTTTCGCATCCGATTCAGCCGATGACGCCAGAAAAAACGCGGCGGAGAGCGCGCCACGGCTCAGCTTATTGGCAATCGAGGCTTTTGTCTCCCTTGACGTTGATGCGGGATTGCCGGCGCAGGACGTCGGCGGTTTTCCGGCGCAACGGGATCTATGAGGAATTGCAACCAGAGACGAAAGCGCGGCGCCAATTCTGGACCAAACGGCCAATTTGTCCGAACGGTCGAAGAGACATTTACGTCGGCAAACGCCGATGCAACCGGTAGCACGCGCCACGATCGATCTGCCGCCGACCAATGAAGGGCAAGCTCTCGTTGCCATCAGAACAGCTCCGCTGTTTATCGCAGCGAGATTACGAGCCCACTGAGGTCGAGATTGGCTATCAAGCCGACTTGTCGGCCTTGCAACTCCAAAAGGGCGCCTTTCTCGTTGGTAAGTCCGATCACCCGCGCGCCAATCACCACCGCCGCGCCAGCCCCACCTGCTCCGTAGACGCCCGCGACATCCGATGCCCTGCGGATTCGGCTAACCCGGCCGTAAAATTCTGTCTCCGACAAGCCAAACACGAGGCCCACGTCCACGCCGCCGATCGACAAAGGATATCGCCGTCCATGAAATACCAGCGTGCCCGATCCCCCGTGCGCGCCTATGAACCA
>JARLJC010000058.1 GCA_031291435.1 Alphaproteobacteria bacterium
CACAAGCTCGGCGTGCAGATCGCCATCATGGTGGGTGGCGGCAATATTTTTCGCGGCGCTCGCCAGAAGGGCTTTGAAATCGATCGTGCCACCGGCGATTACATGGGCATGCTCGCCACCGTCCTGAACGCGTTGGCCCTCCAGGACGCCCTCGAAAAGAGCGGCGTGAACACCCGCGTGCAGAGCGCCATCGAAATGCACCAGGTTTGCGAACCCTTCATCCGCCGCCGCGCCACGCGCCATCTCGAAAAAGGGCGCGTCGTCATTTTCGCCGCCGGCACCGGCAATCCCTATTTCTCCACGGACACCGCCGCCGCTCTCCGCGCCATGGAAATCAAGGCCGACGTGATCCTGAAAGCCACACGCGTGGATGGAATTTACGATGCCGACCCGGAACAAGTCAGCGGCGCCAAGTTTTTCGCGGAAATCAGCTATCGCGATGTGCTGCACCAGAATTTGAAGGTCATGGACGCCACGGCCATCTCCCTCTGCATGGACAATGGCATGCCCATCAAGATCTTCAATATGCAAAAGCCCGGCAACATCCGCCGCGTTGTTCTCGGCGAGCGCGTCGGCTCGACCGTCATGTCGGCCTAGAACGAACTTTCCGTTCTTAGCCATAAGTATGAGTCTTAAGCAAGGCAGTCGGCTATCTGGGATCCAACCGCCCGAGTTGAGATTGCTTTTCCCGGCAGGGCAGGCGTTTGAAGTGAGTTTTGCTTGAAACTGATATCGGTTATCTGATAACTGATATCTTTAATTCCACCACCACGCACTTCACAGAGGATACACAAATGAACCCGATAGCAAGCACCAAAGAAGCCTTCGCCGCCGCAAAAACGCGCATGGAAAAGGCCGTTGACGATTTTCGCAAGGAGCTGGCCAGCGTGCGCACCGGCCGCGCCAACGCCGCGATTCTCGATCATATCCGCGTGGATTATCACGGCACGCCCATGCCCGTGAATCAACTCGGCAACGTCACCGTCCCCGATGCCAGCATGCTGATGATCACGCCGTGGGACCCCAGCGCCGTGCCGCTCATCGACAAGGCTATTCGCGCCAGCGACCTGGGCCTTAATCCCGCCACCGACGGCAAAGTCGTGCGCATCCCCATTCCTTCGCCCACCGAAGAGCGTCGCAAGGATCTAGTGAAACAGATTCACCGGGCCCTCGAG
>JARLJC010000059.1 GCA_031291435.1 Alphaproteobacteria bacterium
ATTCCCGCGCAGGCGGGAATCCAGAGCCAAACAGGGCAACTGATCGTTTTCCTTCCCCTGGATTCCCGCCTGCGCGGGAATGACGCGGCGCGGTGGGTTCGTAAGTGGGGAGGGGCCGTTCTAGCTGCTACTTTAAGTTTGTTCTCTTTTTGTTCTTGACGCGGGCGGGCGTGTTCTTGTAATGTTCCTATCATGCAAGACGAATTTTCCAGTCGGTCGCCCTCACAGGAATTGCCCGCGCAGCCCCACAATGGACGTGGGGCGGTGAGCGCGCCCGCCGGGCGCTATGAGAAATACGAAAAACGCGCGGTCGATGACGGGTGGCTGCATCCCGCCGACCCGGATGAAGATTTGCCCAAATTGCAGACGCATTTGCATATCGATGCGACACGCACGGTCATTAATTACATAGACAGTCCTGATTTGGGGCTGATGCGCTCGATCAATCCTTATCGGGGGTGCGAGCATGGGTGCATCTATTGTTTCGCGCGGCCTTCGCATGGGTATCTGGGTTTTTCCACCGGCCTCGATTTCGAGACCGAGATTTTGCACAAGCCCGATGCGCCGGTGATTTTGCGGCGCGAACTGGCGGCCAAGAATTATAAACCTGCGCCGATTACGCTCGGCAGCAATACCGATTGTTATCAGCCGGTCGAGCGTGAGTTAAAAATTACCCGCGCGATTATCGAAGTGCTGGCGGAAACGCGGCATCCTTTATCGATTATTTCCAAATCCGGCCTTGTCGTGCGGGATATCGATCTGCTCGCGCCTATGGCGGCGCAGGGGTTGGCGAGCGTGAATATTTCCCTGACCACGCTCAATCCCGATCTGGCGCGTACAATGGAACCGCGCGCCGCCGCACCTTACAAACGGCTTAAAACGATGGAAGTCCTGGCCAAGGCCGGTATTCCGGTGCGCGTGATGGCGGCGCCGATGATCCCCGGCCTCAACGATATGGAAATGGATCGCATCATGCAGGCGTCGTACGACGCCGGGGCGCGGGGTGCCGCCTATACGCTGGTGCGGCTGCCGTGGGAATTGAAAACGTTATTCGAAGAATGGCTGCAAACGCATGTGCCCGACCGGGCCGAGCGCGTGCTGTCTTTGATACGCCAAACCCATAACGGGAAATTATACGATTCCGAATTCGGTAAACGCAGAACAGGGGAGGGTCCTTATGCCGCACTACTCAACGACAGGTTCCATCATGCGTACAAGCGCATCGGCTTTGATGAAGAATGTTCGCGCCTGCGCACCGATCTCTTCCTACCGCCGCCGGCGGACGACCGTCAGTTTTCGCTGGGGATTTAAGAGAAAGCCCCGTTTATTGGTTAAGATATTGCCAAAAAACGCTTTTACTTGCGCGGTTTTATGCTAAGCATCGCCCCGTTCAATAAAACGGGGATTGAAGATGCTTAAGCGTATCATGCATGTGAGTGAAGAAATTTTTCTGCATCTCAGCGGCAAAAAATTGCAGGAATATGTTTCCGAGGCAGATGGTGCGAGCCATTGGGTCGAGCGCTTTGCCGGAGGTGCTTGTCAGGTGACCTACCATTCGCCGTATGCCGTTCAGCATATACCGGATGAGCCGAAATTATCGTGGTCGACTTTGAAAAAGGCCGCCCGTTTAGCCGGCTAACTTGCTTTTAGTGCGCGCTGCCAAATCTTTCGCGCGTGGCGAACATAAAACTTCTCGTCAAAGCAGGCATTGAGCGCCTGCGGCGATAATCTCTTGGCAATCGCCTTATCGGCTTTCAGTTTCTCTTTGAAACTCGCTGCCCTTCCTTTTTGCAATTCGTGCCACACTTCCATCGCGTTGGATTGCACCAGGCGATAGGCGTCTTCGCGACTGACTCCCGCCTGCGTTAAGGCCAGCAGCACGCGCTGCGAGAAATGCAGCCCGCCCAGCGAATTCAAATTCTCGGCGATACGTTCGCGATAGATCACCATGCCGTCGATGAGGCCCGTCAAGCGCGACAGCGCGAAATCCAACGCAATCGTGGCATCCGGGCCGAACACGCGCTCGACCGCCGAATGCGAAATATCGCGTTCATGCCAGAGCGCGACATTTTCGAGCGCGGGCGTGACGGATGCGCGAACAATACGCGCTAACCCCGTGAGATTTTCGGCCAGCACAGGATTGCGCTTGTGCGGCATGGCGCTGGAACCCTTCTGGCCCTTGGCGAAAGGTTCTTCGGCCTCGCGCACTTCGCTGCGTTGCAAATGGCGCATTTCGATGGCGAAATTCTCGACCGAAGAAGCGACGACGCCGAGGGTGGCGAAGAACATGGCATGGCGGTCGCGCGGAATGATTTGCGTCGAAATCGTTTCGACCGTGAGGCCGAGTTTTTTCGCGACATGCGCCTCGACGCGCGGATCCACGGTGGCGAAGGTGCCCACCGGCCCGGAAATGGCGCAGGTCGCCACATCGTCGCGCGCGGCGATCAGGCGCTTGCGGTCGCGAGCGAAGGCGGCGTAATGGGTGGCGAGTTTCAATCCAAAGCTGGTCGGTTCGGCATGAATGCCGTGACTGCGGCCGATCGTCACCACATCGAGATTTTCCTCGACGCGTTTTTTCAAAGCCGCCAGAACGCCGTCCAGCCCTTTAATCAAAAGATCGGCGGCCTGTTTCAGTTGCACGGCGAAGGCGGTGTCCAGAACATCGCTCGACGTCATGCCCTGATGCACGAAGCGGGCATCGGGGCCGACATGCTCGGCGAGGTTCGTCAAAAAAGCCAGCACGTCATGCCGCGTGGTTTTCTCGATTTCGTCGATGCGTTCGACGTTCCATTTGCCTTTTTTCCACAGATTTCTGGCGGCGGATTTGGGGATGACGCCAAGTTCGGCCAGCGCGTCGCAGGCATGGGCTTCGATCTCAAACCAGATGCGGAAACGGTTTTCGGCGTGCCAGATGGCGGACATTTCGGGGCGGGAATAGCGTGGAATCATCGTTCCATTGCCTTTATGTATGTTTACGATAAACTTATTGGCCTATTATATAGCATGCTCTACATTGCGAGCCTAGATTGAACCCCAGAAAAATAACGCAGGAGCAAACCATGCGCCCAGCCTTTTCCCTTAATGGCCTTTTCCTTCTCGCCGCCTGCCTGCTGGCCGCTTCGCCCGCGCTGGCCGGTAACCTTACTTTCGATAATGGCCAGACCGCCTGGCACTCGACGCAATGCACCGCACCCGTCCCGCCCGATTCCGTGATCGGCGCCGCTTCCGACACGCCGGGCAACGATATGAATTCGCTTGTCGCGCAGCACAATATCTATGTCGACGAGGCGCAGAAATACATGGACTGCATCAGTCAGGAAGCTGACCGCGATCAGGTGATGGTCAATCAGGCCATCGCCAGCAGCGCGCAGCATATCGTCGCCCAGACGCAAGCCGATGTCGAACGCGCCGCCGCGCCTTTGCGCGCGCGTCAGGAAAAGATGGAACAGCGCCAGCACGAAGAGCCGTGAGCTGAACGGCGCACATGGCCCTGTCCCTCGCTCTCGCGCAGTTGAACCCGACCGTGGGCGATCTTGCCGGTAACGCGGCGCGGTTGCGTGCGGCGCGGGTTGAGGCTGCACGGCAGGGCGCCGATCTCCTGATCGCCTCCGAACTTTTCATCAGCGCCTATCCGCCCGAAGACCTCGTGCTGAAACCGAGCTTTATCGACAGCGTGAGGCGCGTTGTCGAAGAGTTGGCGGCGGATACGGCCGACGGCGGCCCGGGGATTTTACTGGGCGCGCCGTGGCGGGAAGAGAGCGCGTTATATAACGCCGCGCTGCTCCTGGAAGGCGGCCGCATCCTCGCCCGAATTTTCAAACATGATTTGCCGAATTACGGCCCGTTCGACGAGAAACGGGTTTTTACGGCGGCCGATCTGCCGGAGCCGGTCGTGTTTCGTGGCGTCAAACTCGGCGTGATGATTTGCGAAGATATGTGGAAACCGGAATGCGCCGCGCATCTGAAAAAAGCGGGCGCGGAAATTCTGCTGGTTCCCAATGGCAGCCCGTTCGAGTCCGACAAGATCGAGCAGCGCCGCAAGCTTGCCGCCGCGCGGGTGGCGGAGACCGGATTGCCGCTGGTTTATGTCAATCAGGTGGGCGGGCAGGACGAGCTGGTTTTCGACGGCGCTTCTTTCGCGCTTGATGTGAAGGGCGGCGCGGTTGCGGTGCTTCCGGCGTGGGAAGAAAATATTTCGGTTATTCAATATAATGCCGGTGTTCTCTCATGTAAAAACCGGCCGGTAGCGCAGGTTCAGGATACTACCGCCGCGATTTATCAGGCGCTGGTTCTGGGGCTGCGCGATTACGTCGATAAAAATAATTTTCCGGGGATTGTGCTTGGGCTTTCGGGCGGCATCGACAGCGCTCTGGCGGCTGTTCTTGCCGTCGATGCGTTGGGGCCGCAGCGCGTATGGGGCGTGATGCTGCCTTCGCCTTTCACCTCGCGCGACAGCACCGAAGATGCCGAAGCGACGGCGCGCGCCTTGGGATGCCGGATCGACAGCATCGCCATTTCCGGCGCGATGAAGATTTTTGGCGAGGCTTTGCGGCCTCTGGCCGGAGACAAACTTGCGGGCGTGGCCGAGGAAAATATTCAGTCGCGTTGCCGTGGGCTTATCCTTATGGCGCTGTCGAATGCCGAAGGGCCGATGGTTCTTTCCACCGGCAATAAATCGGAAATGTCGGTCGGCTATGCGACTTTGTACGGCGATATGTGCGGCGGCTTCGCCGTGCTCAAGGATGTATACAAGACCGAGATTTATAAACTGGCGCGCTGGCGCAACGCGCATGTTCCGGCGGGCGGGTTGGGGCCTGCGGGCATCGTTATTCCCGAACGCGTGCTGACCAAGGCGCCGACGGCGGAACTGCGGCCCAACCAGACCGATCAGGATAGTTTGCCGCCTTACGATATTCTCGACGGCATTCTCGAAGGCTTGATCGAGCAGGATCTCGGGCTGCGCGATCTCGTTGCCAAAGGATTTGACGAGGCCACCGTGGCCCGCGTCTGGACGATGCTCGACCGGGCGGAATATAAACGCAGGCAGGCCGCACCCGGAGTCAAAATCACGCGGCGCAATCTGGCCCGCGACCGCCGTTATCCCATCACCAACCACTACCGCGAATGAAGGAGAGGAAGATGTCAGCCAATAGCATCAAGACTGTGACCACCATCGCCGCCACCTCGACCGGCGGCCGCAACGGCCATTCCGAAACCGCCGATCATGGCATCAGCGTCAATCTGTCGGTGCCCAAGGCG
>JARLJC010000060.1 GCA_031291435.1 Alphaproteobacteria bacterium
GCATGGATCCTTGTTCCCCGATGCCCTCGATCGGGCAAACTATAGGTGCCGCACGCGCCAATGCCAACAATCGCGGGCGGCCTCGCCGGCCATGACAGTCCCAACATCGCGTGCGCCCCCGGTGTTCGAAGCTATCCGCGACGCCGTAGCTATAGGGTGGGCAAAGCCAACGGGTCGCGCGAATGCGCGCCCGATGACAGGCTCCGCGTGCCCACCATTTCAGCCAACCAAACCAGGGGTGGCCACGGCGCAAGCGCGCCTTTGCCCAGCCTACGTTCTAGATCGGCAAGAAGCGGCGAAGCACCGGCATGAAGAAGATGGCCACATTGATCGCAAAGCCGATGTTCCAGAGGATCGACCGCAGCGTCGGGCGATTGCCGAGATAGGTGAAGACATAGGCGATCCGCACGATCAGAAACAGCACCGCCAATTCGTCGATCTGGCGTTGCGGACCGAGGCGAAATTCCGCCAGCAGGACGGCCGCGGCGAAAAATGGAAAGGCCTCGATGCCGTTCTGGTGCGCGCCCAGCGCGCGCGCGGCAATTGGATCCTCATAGAAGGCGGGGTCGCGCGGTTTGGAGTTGTCGAAACGGCGAAACCTGATCCACTTTACCGGTGCGATGCTCAGCAAATAGAGCAGCACTGCTCCAAAAACGCACCATTCGGCGATTGTCATGGTTCCCCCGCCTCGCGGCCGCCGACGATGCTTGGCAGCGCCGCGCGAAAAAGCGACAATATCGAAACTGCCGTTATCTTGACAAGGATGGCCCGACGCGCCAAGCCATCGCTGTCATGACAGCCGTCATTCCCATCGAGAAGGCAAAGCCTGCCGCGGACGTCCGACCGGAACGCGTCGGCGTTCTCCTGGTCAATCTCGGCACCCCCGACACCGCGGACACCCGCGGCGTGCGCGTCTATCTCAAGGAGTTCCTGTCCGACCCCCGCGTGATCGAGGATCAGGGCCTGCGATGGAAGCTGGTGCTGAACGGCATCATTCTGCGCATCCGCCCGGCACGCAAGGCCCGCGACTACCTGAAGATATGGAACACCGAGAACAACGAATCTCCGCTCAAGACCATCACGCGCGCGCAATCGGAAAAGCTTGCCGCGGCGATATCGGACCACGACCATGTCGTGGTCGACTGGGCGATGCGCTACGGCAATCCGTCGATCGCCTCGCGGATCGACGCCCTGACGACGCAGGGCTGCGACCGCTTGTTGGTGGTGCCGCTGTATCCGCA
>JARLJC010000061.1 GCA_031291435.1 Alphaproteobacteria bacterium
ACACGTCGCGCCACATAATAGGATCGGAGGCGGCGATGCGGGTAAAATCGCGAAAACCGCCGGCGGAGAATTTGATCACTTCGCCTTCGGTGACTTTTTCCAGATCGTGCGCCGTGCCCACGATATTATAAGCGATCAGATGCGGCACATGACTGGTCATCGCCAGCACCAGATCGTGATGGCCCGGGTCCATCACCTCCACCTGACTGCCGCAGCCTTCCCAGAATTTTTTCAACTTCTCGACGGCGCCGGCATCCGCGCCGGGGGGCGGTGTGATGATGCACCAGCGATGATCGAACAGGCTGGCAAAGCCTGCGTCCGGGCCCGATTGCTCGGTGCCTGATATGGGATGGGCGGGAAGAAGATGCACGCCCTTGGGGAGGAAGGGCGCGATGTCTTTCACGACCATGCCTTTGACCGAACCGACATCGGACAAGATCGCACCCGGCCTCAGATGCGGCGCAATTTCGGCGGCGATTTGCTTGTAGCTTCCCACCGGCGAGCACAGGATCACCAGATCGGCATCTTTCACCGCGTCCGCGGCGCTGGACGCGATCGCAGCCAATTCCAGCTCGGCGGAGCGATGGCGCACGGCTTCGCTGGCGTCATAACCAGAAATGGTATCCGCCAGTCTTTGGCGCTTGACGGCATGCGCCAAGGAGGAGCCGATCAGGCCCAGACCGATCAGGGCGACACGCTCGAACATCAGCGGCTCATAAAGTCGAGCAAGGCGGCGACCACGCGTTAGTTGGCTTCCGCCGCGCCGATGGTGAGACGCAACGCATCCGGCAAGCCGTAACCGGCGACGCCGCGCAGGATCAGGCCCTTACCCGCCAGAAATGCGTCCGCCTTGACCGAACTCTTCTCACCCTTGGGGAATTGGATGAGAATGAAATTTCCCACGCTCTCATTCACCGTCAGGCCGAGCTTGCGAATCTCGTCGGTGAGCCAGTTCTTCCTTTGCTCGTTATGCGCGACCGAGCGCTCGACATGGGCGCGGTCGCGGATCGCCGCCGCCGCCGCATGCTGTTGCATCATCGAGACATTGAAAGGCCCCCGGATGCGGTTCAGCACATCGCAGACGCTGGCCGGCGCATAGGTCCAGCCGATCCGCATGCCCGCCAGGCCATGCACTTTGGAGAAAGTCCGCGTCATCACCACATTGGGATAGTGCGACACCATCTCGATGCCCGCCTCGTAATCATTCTTGCGCACATATTCGCTGTAGGCGGCATCGATCACCAACAGCGTGTCGGGCGAAAGACCGGCATGCAGGCGGCGCATTTCTTCGTGGGTGATGTAGGAGCCGGTGGGATTGTTGGGATTGGCGATGAACACGATCCGCGTTTTCGGCGTCACCCGCGCCAGCGCCGCATCGACATCGAAGCGCAAATGAGGGTCCGGCACTTCCACCGGCACGGCGCTGTTGGCGAAGGTCGCGATTTTATAGAGGATGAAATCATGCGCGCTGAACAGCACCTCGTCGCTGGGGCGCAGATAGGCATTCGCCAGCATGGTCAGAAGGGCGTCGGAACCGTCGCCGGAGGCCACGATGCGCGCCGGGTCCAGGCCGTAAACTTCGCCGATCGCCTCGCGCAGAATCTGGGCGCTGCCTTCGGGGTAAATCTCCAGATCGCGCGACGCCTTGACCAAGGCTTCGACCGCCTTGGGGCTCGGGCCCAACGGACTTTCATTGGATGACAGCTTGATGACCTTTTCCACGCCGGCCACGGATGCACGCCCGCCGATATAGGGCGTGATGTCCAGAACTCCGGGCTTGGGTGTCAGTGCCATGATTTCGGTCCAAAAAACGGCCGTATTGATAGTGGCAGGGGAGACCAAAAGCAAAGCGGTACACGGTGCAGCCCCGGCATTCATTGACAGGGGGGCAGACCCACCTTAGCTACGCCCTTCCGACAGTTGGACTGCCTATGACAGAGACGGCAAATCCGCGATTCTTGAGACCGCTGAGCGCTCCCGGGGCCGATGCCGGCAAGGTCGTGCATTTCG
>JARLJC010000062.1 GCA_031291435.1 Alphaproteobacteria bacterium
CATCGCGAGGGCTCCTGTCTCCAATGGGGTTGAGCCCCACGATTTTGAGACAGGTCAGCCTCGGCGTATCAGGTCTTGCACCATCACGGATCTTGCCGCGTCTCGCCGCCGCTACCGCGAAGCGGTTTAGTCCAACGGCGGGAAGTGGAACGTGGCGAGCGACGCCAGCAAGGGCCGCTCGGCGCCGCAAGCAGTCATCGATTTGACATGGCGATTAAATCTAAAGCCAATTAAATCGGCCCACAAAATGCCGGGATAGCGCCCGATTGGCGCGGCGTTCATCAAAGCGCCTCGCGCCTGTCACAGAGAATTGATCGAATGCCTGGCCGCGCCGAAAACAGCGAAAGGCCACGCAGCCGCAAGCGTAGCCGAATAAAAATAGATATCTAGAAAGTAATTATATAACTGTTTTATGTAATACACTAACATGAGTCTACGCGGCCACTGCGAAATACCCGCGAGTGGCGTTACTTAAATTACTATCAAGCTTGATTTTTTGTGTTACGGTCAATTGTCACCGCTCAGGATTCTAAAAGCACCCAAGTGATGACCTCAACGCCAAACAGGCTGTTCGGGGAGGGTAAAATGTTCAGCAAACGCTTAATTGCCAAGGCATTTACAGCGGGATTCCTTATCGTCGCGACGGCTTGGATTCCAACTTCGGTCTTAGCCCAAAACGATCCGAAAATCTCCAAAGCCATGTCCGACCTCAAGGCGGCGACCGAAAAACTCGGTCCGCCCAAACTTGAGGGAACCGATCCGGTCAGCGGCAGGAACGCCTCAGCCTTATACTTCGGTAAAACAAGAATGAACAACGACTTCACCATCGTCGATGCGGTCGTCAAGGCCGACGGCGGGACCGCCACGCTCTTCGCCAAGACCGGCGACGATTATGTGCGCGTTTCGACCAATGTGCCCAAGGGCGCAGGCCGCGCCACGGGCACGACCCTCGACCCGAAGGGTCCGGTCATTGCCGATATCAAAGCCGGCAAGCCTTTCAATGGCGACGTCAGCATTCTCGGCACGCAGTACACCACCGGCTACGAACCGATTAAAGACAGCGCCGGCAAAATCATCGGCATCTGGTATGTCGGCTACAAGAAATAGTTCGGCTCGGCCGGAAATCGATTTTCGACGCCGCCGCGACCAAGGGCGTCCAATTCCTTGTCGCACTCGCGTTGATGCCGGAGAGATAAGGGGCGGAGTCACCTGGCGTTAGGAACGCTAGAGCACGTGAAAAGCGCGACGCCAGTTCGTTGCCGCCGCGCTCGCCTCGATGGTCTGAACACAAACGTAACATATACGAGGAACCACCGTCCTTGCTGCGCTTAACCCCAGCGCGCCTAATATCGAACTCGGTCTTGAATACATGCGGATGTCAGCTGTGCGCCGGCAAGCTGTCCTTTCGGGCGATGATCGCGGCCTTCCGCTTCCAGCCGTTGGACTAAACCGCTTCGCGGTAGCGGCGGCGAGACGCGGCAAGATCCGTGATGGTGCAAGACCTGATACGCCGAGGCTGACCTGTCTCAAAATCGTGGGGCTCAACCCCATTGGAGACAGGAGCCCTCGCGATGA
>JARLJC010000063.1 GCA_031291435.1 Alphaproteobacteria bacterium
CGCCCTTGGCATTGAGGTCGATCTTGGCGGCATTGGGATCCTTGGCCACGCCGCGAATGGGAATGACGGCGAAGCCGAGGCGGCCGCTGTGGCGAATAATAAGATCGGTGGAAATCGGCCCCGCCTGCGTCGGCACCCACAGCAGGGTCACCGGACACGAGGCACCCGGAGCGAGCTCCATATCGACGGCGCACCCCTGATCGAGCCGCTGCAATCCGTTATCGGCCTCGATCACATCGATGGCATAGAGCGTAATCGCCTCGGCGCTGTCATTGACCATCAAAGTCGAACGCACGATCTTGCCGCTGCCGATATCGACATCGCCGAAATCGACCGGCTTGATGTCCCGGCTGCTCACGGAAAGACCCGTTTCCTTGTGATCGTTGGCGCCGCTGCCGCTGGTCTTGCCGGTAACATGGGCGCGCGTCAAACGCCCGGCGCCGTTATGCGTCAGCTGCACATCGACGCTCCAGGTGCCGGGGCTGGTCGGCGTCACCGAAATTTCCACGCTGCAACGATTGCCGGCGGCGATCGTGCCCTGCTTCATGCAGTCGTTGGCGGTAATTTCGGCGGTCACGTTGGAATCGCCGTTGACCGTGATCTTCTCAAGCTTGACCGGCACATTGGTCTGGTTGACGAAAAACACCGAAGTGCGCTTGGCGACGTTCAGCGCCGTTTCGCCCATATCGATGTCGGGCTTGGGATCGACCTTGATGGCCTCCTCCCCGTTGCCCATGCTGCCGGGATCGATGAAAGCCGCGTCGCGTGCCTCGGCATTCCCCGCAGCCAGCGCCACGAGGCAGAGAACCACCGCGATCCTGACAGAACGAAGAAAGGTCACTGCGAACCTCCCTGAGACATACCCGCAGGCTGCAGCAACTGATCGAAAGCATGCGAAAATCCGCGCTGCATGAGGCGTTTATCCACCGGCGCATTGTCGTCACCGCCGGAAACGGGGGCCGGAGGCAAGGGCGCCAGCGTCTCCGCCGTCACCGGCTCGGGCTTGACGGCCACCGGCTGCGGCGCGCTCACAGCCGCCACGCCGAGCGGTTGCGGCAAAGCCAGCTTGCGGGTACCGTCTTTGTCGATCACCAGCGCGTCGGGCAAAGGCTTGGCGGCGGCTTTCTTCTTCGCCGCCTCCTCAACCGAAGGTTGGTCCGAGAACAGAACGATCGAAGGCTTGACGATAATCACAAGTTCGTGGTTCTGGCGTTTCTTGTCGCCATACATCGGAATGGCGCTGTCGCCGCCGGTCGGCAATCCCTGGCTCTGCTCGGTATCCGCCGAGGTCACGAGGCCGGCCAGAACCAGGCTGTCGCCCGGCCGCACGCGCAAGACCGTGTTCATCTTTTCGTCGGTGGTCTGCGGCAGATCGATGGTGCCGCCGCCGCTATTGGTCGGGTTGAGGCTGACGAGGTTCTTGAGCGACACTTCAAGATTGGCGAACACCACGCCGTTTTCATAGGCGCCCGCCACATCGATGGTAAGGCCGGTATCGATGCTGTCGGTGCTCACGGTATTGGTGGATGAGTTGGTATTGGAGTTGCTGCTCGACCCGGTGCCGCTGACATTGCTGGTGTTGGTCAGGGTGCCGACCTGCGAAATGTAACGCTGGGTGCCGCCGACCTTCAGCTCGGCGCTGGTGCCGGAAACGAAAGTAAGCTGCGGATTGCTGATGGTCTGGACGCGGCCCTTGGTGGACAGGAAGCTGGCGACGGCGCTGGCGGAAATAATGCCGCTGGTGACCGCGCCGAGGCTGACGCTGCCCGCCGCCGAAGCCGCCGAGGTCAGATTGCTGGCAAGGTTGACGTCCTGAATGCTCTTGCTGCCGCTCTTGATGTTAAGCTGGCTCCAGTTGATGCCTTCGGCATTTTCGCGGTCGAGTTCGACTTCCCAGATATACATCTGCAGCACGACCAGAGGCCGCCCGGTGCGCAGCTGCCCCAGATACTGGCTAACGCGGTCTTCGGCGCCGACGCTGGCGTTATAAATGATATTGCCGCCCTGCTCGTCGATCTGCGCCTTCTCGCTGTTATCCAGCAATCCGCTGATCGCCTCGACCATACTGTTGCTGCCGCTTGCCGCGCTGCCACCGCCACCACCACCCGTGCCGCCGGTGCTGACCGCGCGCGCGGCGGGCGGGAGGGAAACCACGAAAGTCTCTTTCTCGGAAAGCTCGAGCGTGCCGTGGCGGTAATCGCAGAATACCTTGGCGGCGGCGCAAACCTTCTCGACCACCTTGGGCAAAGGCCCGCTCAGATTCATCACCGAGACAAGGCGTTTGCCGAAGCTCCCGGTATTCCATGACAGCGAGACGTCGGTGCCCGACAAAATCGCCTGCAGCGCCGATGTCACCGGCACCGCGTTCAGATTGGTGGTCGGAATGATGATATTGCCCGGCAGATCGTCATCGATCCCGAGTTTATGTTCATGCAATGTGGTGTTGAGATCGAGCGTCACGATCGCCGGATCCTGATCGCCGCGCACGGTTTCGTCGGCATCGGGAACTTCGGCCACGGTGGGGTCGCGGCCGGTGGTCGATTTGGCGAGCGGAATACCGGAAGCGACGCAAGCGGTAAGACCCGCCACCAGCGCCAGAGCCACTAATCCCTGCTTCAAATTATTTGCCACGCCGCAGCTCCCCCTGAGCCCTTGATGCACTTACAGAATCCACGCACGAAAAATCGCGAAACCGCTTTCTAAGCCACGGCCCCATTAATCAATTTGCGATGAAGCAGGTTTATATTTCGTTAACTGAGTTTAAAGGGAAGAAAGAGGGAAGAAGCGAGGGAAAGAAAGGGGTTAGAGACTAAGACCGGGAAACTGGTATAGTCGCCGCCGGGGATCCCTTTTCCTCCCCGAATCTTTCCCTTTTTTCTTCCCCCTCCCTTCTCATGATTGCTTCCCTTACAGGTACTCTCTTCAGCCTCGCCACGGGCGTTGCGCTGGCGGCTTATTACACCTTCAACAAGCTGGTGACGCGGGCGGGAAGCCCGCTGCAAATCATCTTCTGGATATTCGCGGCGCATATCCCGGCGCTGGCGGTCTGGGGCGCGCTTAAATACCCGCTCGCTTTCACATGGGAATATTTCCTGCCCGGCATGGTCGTGCTTGGCTTGACCGTCAGCGGCAATCTTCTCGCCATCCGCGCGCTGTCGCTGTCGCCTTTCAGCCTGATGATGCCGGTGATGTGCCTGTCGCCCGTTTTCACCAGCCTGATCGGCATCGTGCTGCTGGGCGAATGGCCGAGCGCGACGCAATGGGCGGGCATTATCCTTGCCGTGGTCGGGGTGCTGTGGCTTTACGCGCCGCCCGAACGCCCGTGGGATATCTTTTCCTTCTGGGCCGGATTCATCCGCGAACGCGGCGCGATCAGCATGGCGCTGTCGGCTTTGTCGTGGTCGCTGAGCGCGCCGTTCGACAAACTCTCGCTGCGCCATGCCGACCCGCCCTTTCATGCGCTGTTTGTTTTCTGCGGCCTCGTGATCTTTCTGTTCATATGGCTGACTTTCAACAAGGAATGGGAAACGGCACCCATCAAGCGCGAATTCTGGGGCATAATGGCGTTGACCGGCGTGGCAGGCGCTTCGGCGGACATCCTGCAATTGCTGGCGTTACAACACATGCCGGCAGGGCCTTTCGAAGCGATCAAGCGCGTGGTAAGTCAGGTTCTGGCCCTTGCCCTCGGCTATCTGCTGTTCCATGAAAGCCTCAGCAAAGCCCGCATGGTGGGCGTGGGCATAATCTGCATCGGCGTGCCGATGATCGTTTTGTGAGTCTGATATGAGCATTACATTTTTAACCGGCGCGACCGGTTTCGTCGGAGCCTCGGTAGCGCGTTTGCTGATCGCGCGCGGACATACATTGCGCGTCCTCTCGCGCCCCCATAATGACCGCCGCAATCTGCAGGGCCTCGATGTCGAGATTGTCGAAGGCGATCTCGCCCGCCCCGAAACCTACCGCGATGCTTTAAAAAACTGCGCCAACCTCTTCCATGTCGCCGCCGATTACCGCATCTGGGTGCCTGATGCCGCCGCCATGAACCACATCAATGTCGATGGAACGCGGGCGTTGATGCTGGCCGCACTCGATGCCGGTGTGCAGCACATCGTCTACACCAGTTCCGTCGCCACGCTCGGCCTGCACAAAGACGGCACGCCATCCTCTGAAGACACGCCGGTTTCCTTCGCCGATATGGTCGGCACCTATAAACAATCGAAATTCCTTGCCGAAGAAGAAGTGTCGCGCCTCATCGCGCATCACAAACTTCCCGCCGTCATCGTGAATCCCTCGACGCCCATCGGCCCGCGCGACATCAAGCCAACCCCCACCGGCCGCATCATCGTCGATGCCGTCAAAGGCCGCATGCCTGCTTACGTCGATACCGGCCTCAATATCGCGCATGTCGAAGATGTGGCGATGGGGCATGTGCTGGCGTTCGAGCGCGGCAAAATCGGCGAACGCTACATTCTCGGCGGGGACAATCTGGCGCTGAGCGACATTCTCGCCGAAATCGCGAACATCGCCGGACGCCCCGCCCCGACGATCAAACTGCCGCGCGCCGCTATCTACCCGGTCGCGTTCGCCATGGAAATCGCCGCCCGCGCTTCTTTATTTTTTGGGCCAGGCTGGGAACCGATGGTCACCATCGACGCGCTGCGCATGTCGAAAAAGAAAATGTATTTCACTTCGGCCAAGGCGGAACGCGAACTCGGCTACAAACCGCGCCCCGCCCGCGAAGCTATCCTCGACGCCATCGCCTGGTTCCGCGCCGAGGGTTATTGCTGATCAGGCCGGTTCGTAAAACACATTGCCGCGCCGTGACAATTGCCCGACAAGACGGAACCCTTTACCGGGGCCGCCCCGATACCAGGGCGAGCGGAACTCCGTGGCATTGCGGTAAGCCGCAGGAACTAACGATGCCCCTTCGCTGAATACATTTGTGGCGGCACGCACCGCCCAGCCGGGCGCTTTCCATTTGGGGTCATACCGGGCATACGCCTCGGCGCAGATCGAACGCCCATTCTCGCGCGCGCTTTTGACAAGGCCGTTGACGATGACGGCGGCCTCGACCACATCGCCATCGGGGGCTTCGCCCGCCGCCGTATGAACGGCGCAGTCGAAATCGCCGCCTCCAGCCCCTGCTGCGGGCCGGGGTGCGACTTTCTGCGATCTGGGTTTCGCGGCCAGGGGCTTGCGTGGCTGGTTGCGCCGATGCGTCGCCTGCGAGGCAAAAAGGGGGAACAGGGAAAAGGCAGGAGAAGGATGCCGGCTGGATGCAAGCGCATCGGGGGCGGTCGCCAAAATCGCCGTGGCCGTCAGGGCGAAGGCTTGGAGAATATTTTGGGTGGCGCGACTTCGAAAGACGTCGATTATATTGGTCATTTTGGGCTCCTACCTGTTTCTGGTTTGGTTTCACGGAGCTGCCAAAAAACGGTAAGAGTGTGTTTTTAGTGTGGCGAAAAGCACGAAACTTTCGCGCCGCCAAACTTCACGACGAGGATTTTATGGAAGCAGAAACCGCCCCGCGAGCCGGTTACACGTTGCGGATCCAGCCGCCGCCAAGAACGCGCTCGCCGTCGTAAATGACGCCCGCCTGTCCGGGTGCAATGCCGAAAGCGGGTTCATGCAGGCTGATGATGCCCTCCGCGCCTTCGGTTTTATGGAAAGTCGCGGCCAGAGGTGCCTGCGCCGAACGTAATTTCACCGACACCGGAATACCGTCGGCTGGCACCGCACCGCCCAGCCAGTTGATTTCGCGCAAAGCAATTTTCTGCCGTGCCAACGACGCATGCGGCCCCACCACGACCTGCCGCTTGTCGGCATCGAGGCGCAGCACATAAAGCGGTTCGTTATTCTCGCCAGCGCGGGTCAGGTTGATGCCGCGCCGCTGGCCCACCGTGAAATGAATGATGCCTTCATGGCGGCCCAGAATGTTGCCCTGTTCGTCGACGATATCGCCGGGGTCAGCGCCTCCGGGGCGCAGCTTGGCCACCACGCTGGCGTAATCGCCGTTGGGCACGAAACAGATATCCTGACTATCAGGCTTGGCCGCCACCGGCAGATTGAACCGTTCGGCCAGCGCGCGGGTTTCGGTCTTGCTCATCATCCCACCGAGCGGGAAGCGCAGAAAATCCAATTGTTCCTGCGTCGTCGTAAACAAAAAATAACTCTGGTCTTTGCTCTCATCGGTGGCGCGGTGCAATTCGGCCCCGTTCACGCCCATCACCCTGCGCACATAATGACCGGTCGCCAAAGCCTCGGCCCCCAGATCGCGCGCCATATCGAGCATGTCGCGGAACTTTACTTTCTGATTGCAGCGCACGCAGGGGATCGGTGTTTCGCCGCGCATATAGCTGTCGGCGAAATCATCCATCACGCTTTGCGAAAATTTGCTTTCGTAATCGAGAATATAATGCGGAATGCCGATAGTCTCGGCCACCTGCCGCGCATCGTAAATATCTTGCCCGGCGCAGCAGGCGCCTTTTTTCTGCACCGCCATGCCGTAATCGTAAAGCTGCAAAGTCACGCCGACGACGTCATAGCCCTGCTCGCGCAGCAAAGCAGCCGTCACGCTGCTATCAACGCCGCCCGACATGGCGACGACGATGCGCGTATTCTCCGGCGCTTTGTCAAATCCAAGGCTATTCATGCCCCGGGAAATAGCGCCTCAGACGCTATTCCGTCAAGCTGCGCAACATCCAGATAGCCTTGTCATGGGCGCGCAAACGGGCGATGAGCAGATCTTCCGAGCCTTTGTCACCCACTTCGCCTGCAAAATCACAGGCTTCCGAGATGCGCTGCCGGGTCGATTCATTATATTTCAGCAGCTCTTTAATCATACCCTGCGCGTTGGGGATCGAGGTCGTTTCCTTCACTTGCGTGTGCTGAAGCATCGCATCCATGCTGGCCGGGGCCTCGACATTCAACCCGCGAATACGCTCTGCAATCTCGTCGGCGGCGGTGAACAGCTCGTTATATTGTTCTTCGAACAGCAGATGCAGTTCGCGGAATTCCGGCCCGGTCACGTTCCAATGATAGCCGTGCGTCTTGATCATCAGCACATAGGTATCGGCCAGCGCCCATGACAAATGCTTGGCAACCTGGGCATTGGTGTTTTTCGCGGGGGATTTGGCCATGATGCGATCCTTCTTCTTGTTCTGGGGCGGGGCCACTCGATTAACATAGGCGGTATAAAAAAGGAATAGGCGCATCCTGCACCTGCCATTGAAAACCACCATAGCGGCTGGGATTCCCTCTACTCCATCGGGGGAGAGGGAGGAAAAACATGCATTCGCCCTTATTGTCCGCAATCCATTTGCCTTGCCTGACGTCCCCGGCACCTCTAAGTTCAATCCGAACGCCTCAACAACGGGAGAATATATTGAAAAAATATTTTGCGCTTCTAGCGGTTGCGATCCTCGTCTGCGGTTGCGCTTCTGCCGGAAACGAGAAAGTCCGCACCGAAACCATGTCTTCCATTTCCGCGAAAGCGGTCAAAGGCGTCACGACCAAAGATCAGATCAGGGCGATATATGGCGAGCCGAGCGACGTCAGCCTGACCGACGGCGGAAGCGAAGTCTGGAAATATGCTTATTCGCATTCCACCATCAAAGCGGTCACCCTGGTTCCGATTGTAGGTTTGTTCGCAGGCGGCGCGGATGTCGACAAGAACGAGGTCGTATTCATCTTCGACAAGAACAACATCCTGCAAAATTATACCGTGCATGCTTCTCAGTCCGAAGTTCAGCAAGGCGGCAAGGATGTGGGTTCGGACTGATCCATTCCCCGGGCCTCATCGACTCCGCACGATAATTGCTGACAAAGGCGGGGACTGCCTTTATGACCCATCCCTATGGCTGAAAATCTCGAGACCATTACCAATCGCAGGCGCACTTTCGCCATCATCGCGCATCCTGACGCGGGCAAAACCACGCTGACGGAAAAGCTGCTGCTGTTCGGCGGGGCCATTCAGCTGGCGGGCGCGGTCAAGGCGCGCGGCGACGCAAGGCGCGCCCGCTCCGACTGGATGAAAGTCGAACGCGAGCGCGGCATTTCGGTTTCGGCCTCGGTGATGAGCTTCGATTACGCCGAACGCAGCTTTAATCTCGTCGATACGCCGGGGCATGAAGATTTCTCGGAAGACACCTATCGCACGCTCACGGCGGTCGATAGCGCCGTCATGGTCATCGACGCCGCCAAGGGCATCGAATCCCAGACCCGCAAATTGTTCGAAGTGTGCCGGTTGCGCGATGTCCCCATCGCCACCTTCATCAACAAGATGGATCGTGAGGCGCGCGACCCGTTCGATCTGATGAGCGAGATCGAACAGACCCTCGCGCTTGATGTCACGCCCGCAAGCTGGCCCATCGGCATGGGCCGCGAATTCAAGGGCTGCTACGACCTCATCCGCGACCGCATCATTCTGATGGATCGCACGCGCGGCGACAAACTGACCGACGGCATTCAATGCGACGGCCTCACCGATCCCAAGATCGAGGAATTTATCGGCGCCGAATTCGCCGCCAAACTACGCGAAGATGTCGCGATGGTGCGTGGGCTGTGCCCCACCTTCGATGCGCAAAAATATCGCGAAGGCCATATGACGCCGGTTTATTTCGGCTCCGCGGTCAATAATTTCGGCGTGCGGGAATTGCTGCTGGGACTGGCTGAATACGCGCCCTCGCCGCGCCCGCAGAAAGCCGCCTCGCGAGAAATCGAACCCACCGAAAACAAACTGACCGGCTTTGTGTTCAAGGTGCAGGCCAATATGGACCCCAACCACCGCGACCGCATCGCCTTCGTGCGTCTCTGTTCCGGCCATTTCAAACGCGGCATGAAACTGCTCCATGTCCGCAGCGGCAAACAGATCGCCGTCAATAACGCCGTTTTGTTTCTCGCCCGCGACCGCGAACTCGCCGAAGACGCCTATGCCGGCGACATCATGGGCATCCCCAACCACGGCACCTTACGCATCGGCGACACGCTGACCGAAGGGGAAAATCTGCGCTTCCTCGGCGTGCCGAGCTTCGCGCCCGAACTTTTGCAGCGCGTGCATATCGGCGACCCGATGAAGGTCAAGCATATGCGCCGCGCCCTCGAACATTTCGCCGAGGAAGGCGCTTCGCAGGTTTTCAAACCGCTGACAGGCGGCGAATGGGTTGTGGGCGTCGTCGGCCCTCTGCAGTTCGAAGTCCTCGCCTCGCGCATCGAAGCCGAATATGGGCTGCCCGCCAAATTTGAGAGCGCCGGCGTAGATGCCGCGCGCTGGATCGAATGCGACGATCCCGTCAAACTCAAAGCCTTTACCGACGCGCAACGTTCAAGCCTTGCCGAAGATCACGACGGCGCTCTGGTTTTCCTCGCCCGCAATAGCTGGCACCTCAACCGCACGCAGGAAGAAAATCCCGATATCCGCTTCCTGAAAACCCGCGAGCAGAATAAAGCCGTGGCCTAATCGCCCGGCACCGGCGCAATGGCCGCCGTTTGCGCGACGCTTGCCGGGTCACGCGGCAGATAGAGGGTATAATCTTCGCCGCCGCTGAAAACCCGGTTCGCCGTCAAGGGCCAGCCGGAAGCTCGCGGCAGAATCTCGATAACCAGCCGCTGAAAATCTTCCCACCGCGTCGTCATGCCTCCGGGCTTGCCGTCATGAATCGCCTTGATAATGGCATCGACGCCGGCGGTAAAAACCGGCTTCCGGGCGAATTCATCGGGGATAATATTCTCGACCGCATGCATGACATCGATAAGGGGACGCATATCAAATCTCCGCTTGGATATAAGGCCGCCTGTTCTAGCGTCTGCGGCCAAACGCGCAAAGCCTAAACGGGTTATTCAATAAAAACAGCCGGTTAAGCCCTCAACTTTTTGTTATCCATATGCGCCTATACTGGTCCTATTGGAACAAGTTGGGAATTATCAGCATGCAGCGAAACATGCACTCTTTTTTGCGTTCTGAATCCGGCGCCACCGCCATCGAATACAGCATGATCGCGGCGCTGATTTTCCTCGCCATCGTCGGCGTGATGCAGTCGCTCGGCCAAAGCATCGTCAATGTGCTTTACACCAAACTGATCTCGGCTTTTTCGTAACGAGAACCCGCGCCGTCATCCCGGCGAAGGCCGGGATCCAGTCTTTAAATCTCTTTTTGCGGCGAAGGAAAAGAACCGAGTCTGGATCCCGGCCTTCGCCGGGATGACGGCACCTGTAGCTCTCACTCCATTCAGGCCGCCAAGCGTGTCTTCACAAACGACACGATATCTTCGATGCCGACCGTCTTGATGACGCTCATCCCCTTGCCGACGCGCATGACATCCTCGATCCGGCGATCGAGAAAATCCCAGCTCTCCTGACGGCCTTTCGATTCATCCGCCAGCCAGAAAGCAAACGCCGCTTTCATCACGGCGATCAGCAGCGCGCGCTTGGTGTAATAATTGTAATCGGTGGATTCGTCTCCGGCGGCCAGCCAGATCGCGTCGGCGGTTTTCCATAAATGCTTCGCGCCGTCCACAATATGGCGCGGCATCAGAAACCACACCGCCAGCCGCCGGGCAGCGTCGCGATAAGGCTCCATCGCTTCCAGCCGCGCACGCACCGCAAACGCCACCTTGTCGCGCACGCGCATAGCGGAAAAATTTCGTTTGGCCTTGACCTTCGCCTGAACGTCCTCGTCTATCATCGCCTCGAACGCGGCCACGGCATCCTCAACCTGCGGGAAAGTTTTCGCGGCCCCGGCGCGTTCGATCGCCCGCATCGTCCAGCCCTCGCGCATGACCTGCGCCAGAACCTCGCCAAGAATCTTATGCTGTTTCTGTTTCATCCGTCCTCTATAAACCGCCCTGCCCGCCAAGGAAACCCCAGCCACCTGCACCTCAAGACTGCGCCGCAACAGATTGAAAAATATACCGTTTCTCAAACGACCCCGCACGAAACACACATAATTTGCTCTAACATATTGATTGTGTTATGCACACGCGTCACGGCGTTCCTGACGGAGCGCCGTTTTTCAACCTTTGCTCCCCGGGAGGGATCGTTCGTGCAAGTTCTCGTTCGTGACAACAATGTCGACCAGGCGCTGCGTGCGCTCAAAAAGAAATTACAGCGCGAAGGCGTATTCCGCGAAATGTAGCTGCGCCGCAACTACGAAAAGCCATCAGAACGCAAGGCGCGTGAAAAGGCCGAATCGGTCCGCCGCCAGCGCAAGGTTGAGCGCAAGCGCAAGGAACGCGAAGGCTTCTAACCCATTTCTACGGCCGGTTACGCACGACGCGTTGCCGGCCGTATTGTCTCCAACCTGCGCCCCTCCCGATGCCTGATCTTTCGATCATCCTCCCTTTCCATAATGAATCCGGCGGCGTGCGCAATCTCTTCCGCCGCCTTTATCCGGTTCTCAATCAAACCGGCCTGTCCTGCGAGATTATCTGCATCGACGATGGCAGCGCCGACGATACTTTCCAGTCGCTCCTCCACGAACGCGAATATGACCAGCGCCTGAAAATCGTGCGCATGGCTCGCAATTTCGGCAAGGAGACCGCGCTGACCTGCGGGCTGCAACTTGCCAAAGGCCGCGCCGCAGTCACCCTCGACAGCGACCTTCAACATCCGCCGGAGGTCATCGCCGAACTCGTGCAAAAATGGCGCGAAGGCTACGAGATGGTCTACGCCACCCGCGTGAACCGCAAGACCGACGGAATTTTCCGCCGCCTGTTCAGCCGCGCTTTCTACGCCACCTTCCGCACCATCGCCGAAATCCAGATGCCAGACGGCGCCGGGGATTTCTGCCTGATGGACCGCAAGGTGATCGACGCGCTCAACGCCATGCCGGAACGCAACCGCTTCATGAAGGGGCTTACTTCATGGGTCGGATTCAAACGCGGCACCGTGCCGTTCGATGTCGCGGCGCGCGAAGGCGGTTCTTCGCATTGGAATTTCTTCCGCCTGGTGCGTTTTGCCTTTGACGGCATTTCTTCGTTCAGCACTTTGCCTTTGCGCATCTGGACATGGTGCGGCGCGGCGGTTTCCGTCGGCGCGATGCTCTACGGCATCTTCTTGATCGTCGATGTGATGGTCTCCGGCATCGATGTGCCGGGCTACGCCTCGCTCATGGTCGGCATTTTGTTCATGGGCGGGCTGCAACTCCTCAGCCTCGGCGTGATCGGCGAATATCTCGCCCGCATTTTCACCGAAGTGAAAGCCCGCCCGCTTTACTTCATCTCCGACCGCGTGGGCTTTGAATGAGCGGCGCAGGTCGTCTCAAGCGCGTGCTCCTTACCAACGATGACGGCTTCGACGCGCCCGGCCTCGCGGCCCTTGCCGATGTCGCGCGGCAGCTTGCCGACGAAGTCTGGATCGTCGCCCCGCAGCTCGACCAGAGCGGCATGGGCCAAAGCATCACCATGAACGGCCCGCTGCGCTGCATCCCGCGCGGCGACAAACAATTCGCCATTTCCGGCACACCCGCCGACTGCGTCATCCTCGCTTTGCAACATCTGATGCAAACAACGCCGCCCGACCTGATTTTGTCGGGCGTCAATGCCGGCAATAATACCGGCGACGATTTCAATCTGTCGGGCACCATCGGCGCGGCCTTTACCGGCCTCATGCTCGGCACACCCGCCATCGCCATCAGCCTCGACTGCGCCTCGCGCAAGCATCTGCGCTGGGACACGGCGCGCGCGGTTCTGCCGAAAACCCTGACGCATTTCCTCAACGAAGGCTGGGACAAAAATCATTGCCTGTCGATTAATCTGCCCGACCTGCCGCCCGAAAAAACCGGCGGCGTCAGCATGACTGTCCCCGCGCAGAAAACCATCCGGTCCTTCCTGATCGAAAAGCGCGAAGATTTGCGCGAGAAGGATTATTTCTGGCTCTATCCGCAATCGAACGAACAGCATGCGGCGGAAGGAACCGACCTCGCCGCCCTCGCGCGTGGCCAGATTTCGGTCAGCCTCCTCCAGCTCGACCGCAGCGTCGCGCGATGAGCGAAAGCCGCCTTGCGACCGATCTCTATGTCTCGGCGCATATCCGTCAGGCGGCGCGCGAAAATGTGCCGATGATGGTGACGCGGCGCGGCGATCCGTCGAGCGGCTCTCTCATCCTCAAAATCAATCTGCTGAACGGCACCGCGCGCGTCCTCATCGAAGCGCGTTTCCACGAAGCCCGCGTCTGGACACCCGCGACCCACACCGACCCGATGCCGGAATCCGATGCCGACGCCTATCTGGCGCGACAGGCCGACATCGACCCCGACGCCTGGCTCATCGAAATCGAAGACAAACAGGGCCGCGTCTGGTTCCCCGGCAAGGTCGTAAGTTTATAATCGCCCCAAAAGCCGTCATCCCGGCGCAAGCCGGGAGGTGGATTCACATTTGAAGTGCAACAGTTGGAGGTGGGAGGAGAATACCTCGGCGGGGGTTTTGAAGCCAAGGCA
>JARLJC010000064.1 GCA_031291435.1 Alphaproteobacteria bacterium
CTTCCTGCGCCATGCCGAGAACGCCTCGAAACTCTATGGCGTCGATACGCGCGAAATTCTGACCGAACTTGGCAAGCGCCGTATGGTCGGCGGCCAGGAAGACATGATCGTCGATGTCGCGCTGGATTTAGCCAACAAGCGCTCCGCCGCAGAATAATTGCGAGTGCCCGAGTTCAAGGCGATCGGCTGAGCGTCCGCTTGAGCGGACGCAAGCCAAGCAAAGTCGAAACAGCCGCGGCCTGTGCGGCAGTTGCATTCACGCCGTTTGTAAGCAAAATTGCACAGAAGTGTTGAAATGAGTGCAGGCTTTACCAATGGCAGTCAAGACGCAAGAAAACGAGTCGGCAGTGCAACGACGTATTCATGACGCTGCGATGCGCCTTTTTGCGCAGCGTGGCGGCACAGAGGTCAATATCAAGGAACTCGCCGAAGAGGCTGGCGTCGCGCGGGGCACCATTTACGCGCACGTCAAGTCCATCGACGGCTTGTTCACCGAGGTCGCGGGCGCGCTCACGGTCGAGATGAACCAGCGCGTGGTGCAGAGCTTTTCAACGGTCGATGATCCAGTCGCCCGCTTGGCGTTCGGCATTCGTTCTTATTTGCGACGCGCCCATGAAGAGCCGCTTTGGGGGCGTTTCGTACTGACCTTCGCGCTGCGAGCGCCTGTGTTCTTTGAGGAAATCTGGCAAGGCCGGCCGGCTCGCGATGTTCTCGCCGGCCTGGAGCGAGGACACTATAAGTTCGAAAAAGAGCAGCTGAATTCGGTCATGATGATGATCGGCGGATCGGTCATGGGCGCCATGGCCCTCGTGCTGGATGGCCATGAGACCTGGCGAAACGCCGGTTTCGACGCCGCGGAGTTCATCTTGCGCGCGCTTGGCGTCCCTGAAAACGACGCGAAAGCCTATGCGGTCGCCGAGTTGCCATCGCTCTTGCCGGCCTAGATCATTTCATTCTAATTCTGCTCGATCAACGAATCGTATGTTTCGTCAAGCTTCGGCAGTGGTTGCGCTATGAGGCGGGCGATTTCTTCTTCCGTTTCCCCGAGCATGCGCAGCGCCATGGCGGCCATGCGCTCCGGCGCGTCCTTTGCCGGCAAGTCGCCCTCGAGCAAGGCGATGATCATGAACAGCATGGCGCCGCCGACAGCGTAAGTAATCGTTCCGGGGTCGACAATTCGCAGGCGATCCGCTTGCTCGATCTTTCGAATATCGCGGAACAGTCGCGGATATAGGCCGATGTGCTTATAGCCGGGAACGGCCATGGTGCGAATGATGAACTGAGCCCATTCAGGCTTGGCGATCATCGTGGTGACGAAAATCCGGATCGCTACGGCAAGCGCCTCGCATGGGTTGGACATCGTCAAGATAACATTATCGATCTGGCCGCCGATGCTATCGAACAGAGCCGCCGTCGCGGCCGTGAAAATTTCCTCTTTCGAGGCAAAATGATTGTAAAATGACCCAAAACCGACGTCGGCCGCTTCGGTTATGTCGTTGATGGTCGCCGCTTCCGCCCCTTTGCGCGCCATGACCGAAAGCGCGGCGTTGATCAGCCGGTCACGCGTTTTGCGGCGCTGGCGCCCCATTCGGTTAGGACCGGCCTTTTCAGCGCTTTCATACGCCATTGCAATTCTCCGTCATTAGTCTCGTCCCGGTTACATCGGCGACGGCTCCAAATCAACTACAGCTCGTTATTAGGCATGCGGATCGAAAACGGGTAGGAAAAATTGCCCATAATGACGCGCGCGCGCGTTTCATCCTCCGCATTGGCCAAAACTACGCAAATACTCGTGCCTTGCGATGGCGCTTCGACCACGCTCACTTCCACGAATTCGATTTCTGCATTCAATAGAGCATCGGCGATTGCATCCTTGATTTCCCGATTCTTCAGCGCTGGCTTGAAAAGCTTTCCGACCGTGGTGAGCGGGATCTGGTCGATCAGGCGTATGAATTTTGGCTGCGCCGCCCGCTCGCCGATTCTGGCTCGCGCGAATGCGGCCAATTCTTCTTCGGTTGTGTGGCTGCCCTGTTTCAACTGAACATAGGCGACAGGCAGTTCGCCCGCGTAAGCGTCGGGCCGGCCAATGGCGGCGGCAAGCTGAACATCGGGATGCTGATGGAAGACCTCTTCGATCGTCGCGGGATCGATATTGTGGCCTCCGCGGATGATGAGTTCCTTCTTTCGCCCGGTGAGCCAGAAATATCCATCCGCATCCTGACGCCCGAGGTCGCCGGTATTGAGCCAGCGGCGTCCGTCGCCGCAGTCCAGCCAAAGTCCCGCATTGTGCTCCACCGATAAATAGCTGCGAAAGACGTTCGGCCCGGAGATCGCGAGCAGGCCGACTTCATCTACAGCGCAATCGCGAGAGAAATGACCCTCGTCGTCGAGCATCACGGCTTTCATCGCCTGACCAGGCAAACGCAGGCCGATGGAGCCGATGCGTCGCTCTCCCTGCGACGGGTTGATGGAGCTGACGCATGTCGCCTCCGTCAGGCCGTAGCCTTCGAGAATTTGCAGGCCGGTGACTTCTTGAAATTTTCGGAATACTTCCACTGGCATCGGCGCCGCGCCACAAAGACCATATTCCAGCGAGCTTATGTCATGCGCGCCGACGGGCGTCTGCATCAAGCTAGCGTATAGGGTTGGCACGCCGCTGAAAAAATTGACCTTGAAAAGCTCGACAATTTCCCAGAAACGCCTGACCACTCCCACGCCGCGATATCCCTGCGGCGTTCCTAACACCACATGGGCGCCTTTCGAAAACGGAACCAGGCCCGTGACAAGCACACCATTGACGTGAAACAGGGGAAGTCCGCAAAAAAGCGTTTTTCCCGGTCCAATCACATCGCCGAGAAAGGCGGTCACGCTCCAGGCGTTGGCGACCTCGGCTCCATGCTGCCGCATGGCGATTTTTGGCAGGCCAGTCGTTCCGCCGGTGCAAAAGAACGACGAAATATCTTCCGCCGCAATCTGCCGATCGGAGCAAAGATGATCGTCCTGCTGGCGATCGACGATGGTCCAGAAATCGTGGACAGCGACATGCGCGGGAAGCTTGGCCTGAACGCCTCCGTCGCCACAATATTTCGCAACCTCGTGTTCTTGGGCCTGGCGCGCCCATTTCTTTACCGGCCCCTGAATGCGGTCGGCCAGATTGACCAGCACGATATGTTGCAGGCTGTCGACGGCGGCGAGTTCTGGCTGGAGACGCAACCAGAGATCGGAGTCCGGAAAGGGCGCGAGCGTCACCAGCGCCTTGGCCTTGGCTGCGGCCAATAGCGTGGCCAGCGTTCTGGCCTCGAGCAGAGGATTGAACGCCGCGACAATCGCTGTCGCCTCGCCTCCCCAGATCGTGAAATGGGTTTCGGGAAGGTTCGGCAGGACGAAGGCGATGACGTCATCCTTGCGCAGCCCGAGTTCGTGAAAGGCGTTGGCCGTTTGCGTAATCCGGCGCAGCAGGTCGCGATAGGTCCAGACTTCGGCTTCGCCAATACTGTCCGCGCTCATGAAGAAGGACAGCGCCGGCGCGTCCGGGTCGATCGCGGCGCCCTGCCGGATCGCGTCATAGGTATTTGACGGAAGATTCGTCGGCCATCCCTGCTCTTCGATGCGCAGAACGTCGGCGTAGGTCGCTACGGGCCTCATGCGCGCTCTCCCACCACCACATTGCGCTGGACGCCAAGATCGATGGATCCCGACGGATGCGATATACGCGCTTCCACAACATCGCCGATTTCCAGATATTGCGGGCGCTTGGCCTGCACGTCCATGAAAAATTTCCACTTGGTCGCTTCGGGGAAAAGCGCTGCGATCTTTTGACGAGACGGCGAAGGAACGCTGAGCGCGCAGCCCGCCGGCGTGCCGGTTGCGATCAGGTCGCCGGCGACGAGATCCTGTACGCCGGATAATTCGGTCAGCGTCTCGGCCGGACCGAAAACCAGATTGGCCGTGGTGTCCTTCTGCCTCACCTGGCCATTGACCGTGAGTTTGAGCTGCAGATTTTTGATGCTTGGAAAATCGCCCGGCCCCAGCAGGCATAAATAGGGCCCGACCGGGCCGAAGGTTCGGTAGCTCTTGCCTTTGTAGAATTGCATCTGCGGGATCTGGATGTCGCGCGCGGAATAGTCATTGACGATGACAAGGCCTGCAATGAATTCGTGGAGATTGCCGTCCGTGACTTTGACTGCTTTGCCAAGATCGCGCTTGACGATCAGTCCAAGTTCAATCTCGTAGTCCAGAAACCGCACATTTTCCGGCATGATCAGCGGCGAATTCGCCGCGACGATGCAACTCGGCGCCTTGGTGAAGATCATGTTGAATTTCTTCGCGTCGGGGTCCATCCCCGACTCGATCATGTGCTGGCGATAGTTCGCCCCCTGGCAGATGAACTGCTGGTTGCGCGTGACCGGCGATAGAATTTCGACGGCGGAAATCGCGAGCGTCACACCGTGCAATTCCGCGAGATTTTCGACCGAATTGGCGAGCACAAAGTCGCGAGTGGTCGGATATTCGCCGGGAATGGGCGTAATTTGCCCGTTGCGCAATATGCCCCATCGAACAAGGTTTTCGTGTGCAAACCGTACGACATTGATAGCCATGAATGATCCCCAAAATGTTGACGCCGGGCGCGCCACAGGCGCGTCGCCGGCTGCGAGTCACCCGACGAGCTTGATGAGCGTGATGAGCTTCTTGAACGTGAGGTCCTCGACGCTGTAGAGATTGCGCGCAAGACTGACCAAGCTCTTCAATCCGAAATCGGGCTTGGTGAAACTCTTGGGCATGGGCGGGCCCCACTGCGCCATGGCCTCGCGGCTGACCGCATGAATTTCCGTGGGGCATTTGCTGGTGAACACGTCGCCGTCGCAATAATGCTCATGCTTGGCGGCGAAGGGATCTTCCCAATAGTCGAAGATCTGGCTTCCCAATATATGCCGGCCGACGCCCCACGAATGGCGCCATCCACGATTTTGCAGGACCCTCTGGCCCATGCCAACAGCGTCGGCATCGACGACCTCGAAGGCGCAGTGACCGAAGCCTGCCTGAAAATGCATCGTCATCGCCAGCGTATGATGGTCGGCGGGAGCATCGCCGAGATCGAGACGGAAAAACGTCGCCGCCGGCGATCCATCGGGCAGAACGCAAATGTCGCTCGGGATGAATCCGAAATGCTGCGTGTACCAGCCACTGACGGCCTGATAGTTGGGAACCTCCAGAAGGACATGGCCGAGTTTGACGATTTCCGGCGGAAGCGGCGGGGGGCGCTGCGTCTTGTCGATCCGCACGATTTCGTCCGGCGAGTTGAGTTTGATCGGGCTGCGATGCGGCAAGGGCTCCGAAGGCGCCTGTCCGGCGACCGCATCGACGCGAAAGCCCGCCGGATCGACAAGCCGGACGCGCTTGCCGCCGCCGGGCGCATCGGAATTCTCGACTGCGGATGCACCGTGGAGAGCGGATAATTTGCGGAGATCGTTGACCGAAGCCACGCTAAGGCCAAACCCGACAAACCGGGCTTTTGGGGCGCGGTTGACGACATAGCAAAACGGATTGCTTGCGGTTCCGCGCAGGTAGAGCTGGTTTTCGGTTTTCTTGACGACGCGCAACCCGAAATCCGTCAGGAATTTCGCCGCCAACTCGAGATTGGGCCGGTCGAAAATGAGGTAGGCGAGCGATGTCGCCCTGGTCGTCGGATTGGCGCTCCGCGCGGGATTGGGCGTCGTCAACCGAAGCCTTTTGGCGGCCAATTCAACCGGGCGCGATTTCGGCGCCGACAGCGACGGCCTGTCTAACTCTGCCATTTCGATTCCTCCCCTGCTTGCTTTTGATGCTATTTTTGGAATTATTGACTAAAATATCAGAAATGATTGTCACGTCAACACCGACGATGAGCGACGGAACTCGTCGTTGAAAAATCGATATTGACATTAATATCAGTTTTGATCATTTTATCGTTATGAGGGTTTGCAACAGGCGCAAAGACGCCGGTGGCCTTCGGCTCGGATCGAAATTTCGGCTCCTGCGAGCATGAATCGCAGTTCGCAAAAAAAAGCCGGCGGTCTGCGAAACGGGAGGAAACGATGCTTATCGATGACATTGAATATGTGATTTTTCGCCATCCCCGCCTGGCGCAAATTCGGGAATTCATGATCAGCTTCGGCTTGCTGGATCTGGAGCAATCGGCTGACCAGCTTTATCTGCGCAGCTATGGCGACGCTCCGTTCTCATACGTTACGACCGAGGGCGAGGCGGCCTTTGTTGGCATGGGCTTCCGCGTGACTTCAAGAGAGGCGCTGGACATTTTGGCCGAGCGCTTTGGTTGTGCAGTTTCCGAATCACCCCGTCCCGGCGGCGGCCTATATGTCGTCGGCTCAGATCCCGACGGCCGACGACTCGAATTCGTGTTCGGAGCCAAACGACTCGAACCTGTGGCTTCCAATGGCATGCCGATTGCGTGGAACGACGCGCACGGCAAGAACCGCCTCGGCAAGTTCCAGCGCCCGGTTTACGGGTCCTCGCATATCCAGCGGCTTGGTCACGTCGCTCTGTTCACGCCCGCGCCGCAGGAGCGCATCGCCTGGTATTGCGAGACGCTCGGCATGAAGCCTTCCGAATTGATCCACAAGGATAGCGACGCCGAGGTCCTCGCCTCATTCATGCATCTCGATAAGGGAGCGGCATGGACCGACCATCATACCCTCGCATTGGTCGGGGCGGCGGCGCCGGGCATCGACCACATTTCCTTCGAATGCCGCGACTTCGACGATATCGGCATGGGCTACATGGTGATGAGCGACAAGGGCTATCAACACCGTTGGGGCATCGGCCGGCATTTCTACGGCAGCCAGGTCTTCGATTATTGGACCGATCCGGCGGGCTTCCATGTCGAGCATTTCGTCGACGGCGATATGGTCAACTGCGACACGCCAACGATTAACCGTCCGTTCGGACGGGAAACGTTGCTGCAGTGGGGTCCGGCTTTTCCGGGTCTTTGAACTGGCGGCTCAAGCCGCTGGCTTTTCACTTTCCACGGAATGCGATGCCATGCGGCGCCGGAGGCGTCGCTCGCCATCGACAGATGCGCCCGGCGCTTTAAGCGGCGCAGGGAGCTTTGGCCCCTTTTTTCAAACTTGAGCGGATCGGCCATGAAAAGTTTGGTGATGCGGACGATATTATTCGTCCTGCCGAGAATGCTGCAATTCACCGCCAGGCGGCATCCGGTTTTTCGCGAGCGGCTGAAGCAGCATGATGTCACCGCCTGGTTCGGCCTGGCGGACGAAAGCATAGGCGCGCGCATCGCGATCCGCGGCGGAAAGGTTTTTGCGCAGGCCGGCTCGCGCGCCGAAGCCGATGTCGCCCTGGTTTTCCAGGACGTCTATACAGCCCTGGTCTTCCTCATGCCGGGTCCCGATCAAGGCGAGATCATTCACGCGGCGAAAAATTTCAAGGTGGTGACTGACGGTCGCGACGACCTCCTCCTCTGGTTCACTCAGACGTTGAACATGAGCCAGACCGTCGGGATTGAGATGGGCGTGAAAATGCGCGACGGAAGCCGTCGCTATACGAGTTGCACCAATGGCGGTCCAATTTTCGTTTATGTCAAGGACGGCAAGATTCTGCGGACCACGCCGATCGATTTCGACGACAAGGACGCGGGAAGCTGGGAGATCGAGGCGCGCGGCAAACGTTTCCGGCCCAAGCGGGGCGGATTGGTTGCGCCGCACGCCTTGTCCCTGAAATCGCAGGTTTATTCCGATAAGCGGATTCTCTATCCGATGAAGCGGGTCGATTTCGATCCGGACGGCGAACGCAATCCGCAAAACCGCGGCAAATCCGGCTATGTGCGGATCAGCTGGGATGAAGCCTTCGATATTGTCGCCAAGGAGATCAACCGGCAAAAGCGCGTGCATGGACCGGGCTCGATAACCTTCCCGATGTCTTCGCATCACCAATGGGGGAATGTCGGGTACTATCTCAGTTCGCTGATGCGCTTTGCCAATCTGATCGGCTTCACCCGGGTCGTGGCCAATCCCGATTCCTGGGAAGGCTGGTACTGGGGCGCGATGCATCATTTCGGTAATTCGATGCGCGTCGGCGTGCCGGCGGGCGGCGG
The DNA here is from genome assembly GCA_031291435.1 of Alphaproteobacteria bacterium. Taxonomy (GTDB): domain Bacteria; phylum Pseudomonadota; class Alphaproteobacteria; order UBA9219; family UBA9219; genus CAIXLI01. The sequence goes on from JARLJC010000064.1 coordinate 8,108, forward strand.
CACGATGGCGGATTGCCTGAAGGAAGCCGAAATGGTCGTCTTCTGGTCCTGCGACCCGGAAAGCACCAACGGCGCTTATGCGGGCTTCGAAGGCACGCAGCATCGCCTGTGGGCCAAGGAACTGGGAATCGAATTCGTTCATATCGATCCACATTTCAGCGCCACCGCCCAATTGCTCGGCGGGCGGTGGATTCCCATCCGGCCGCAGACCGACGCCGCCCTCGCGATCGCTATCATGCATGTCTGGGTCGTCGAAGGTCTGTATGACAAAGATTACGTCGCGACGCGCACGACCGGCTTCGACGAATGGAAAGCCTATCTGCTGGGTGAAACGGACGGCGTCCCCAAGACTCCCGAATGGCAGGAGGCGGAGACCGGCGTTCCGGCCAAGGACGTGCGGGCCCTGGCCCGCAAATGGGGCGGAAGGAAGGTCCATCTCGCGATCGGAATGACCGGCGCCGGATTTGGCGGCGCCGGCCGCGGCGCGACCGGCCAGCAATGGGCGCGCAGCATGGTCATGATGATCGCCATGCAAGGCTGGGGCAAACCGGGCGTCAATTTCGGCAGTCTCCAGATGGGTGCCCCCATAGACCCCTATTTCTACTTTCCCGGCTACGCGGACGGCGGCATTTCCGGCGACCTGCTCTGGACCGGAAACGCCGTCCACAATTATCAGCGCATGCCTCATGTCCTGACCATGAATCCGGTCAAGCAAATGGTGCCGAAGCAGCAATTGCCGGACGCCATCATCAATGGTCACGCCACGGGCTACCTGTGGGATGGAATGTCGCAGGAAGCGCAATTCGCGCCGTTCACCTACCCCATGCCAGGCTATTCGCCGATCCACATGATCTATCGTTACGGCGGATCGGCGTTCAGCACCGTGACCAAATCGGGCCGTTGGGTAGAGGCCTATCAGCACGAAAGCATCGAATTCGTGGTGAACCAGTCGATCTGGATGGAAGGCGAGGCGCAGTTCGCCGACGTCATCCTGCCGGCCTGCACTTCATTCGAGCGCTGGGACATCGGCGAATGGTCCAATGCCGGAGGCTATGCCGTGCATAGCTACAGCGTCCTCAACCACCGCGTCATCACCCTGCAGCACAAGTGCATAGAACCCTTGGGTGAATCGCGATCCGACTATGATATCTTCAGCGGCGTTTTGGCCAAACTTGGGCTTGGATCCATGTTTGCCGAAGGCGGCCGCGATCTCGACTGGGCCAGACGCGTGTTCGATTCCTCCGACCTGCCCAAACAGATTTCCTGGAAAGAATTCTGCCGGAAAGGATATTACGTTGTTCCGGCGGGCGAGTTTCCGGCTGTCGATATGCGCTGGTATGCGGACGACCGAAAAAAGGATATCCCGGAGGCGGCGCCGCTGCCCAGCCAATATGCCGAAGAATTCGGCAAAGGCCTGCAAACGCCGAGCGGCAAGATCGAATTTGTCCCCGAACTCTTCAAGCGCCATACGGCGGACAATCCCGACCGACCGGCGGTCAATCGCTACCTCCCCTCGTGGGAAGGGCTGCGCACGACCGAGTTGGTCAAGCATTATCCGCTCCAGATGATCGCCACGCACAGCCGTTACAGCTTCCATACGTACAACGACGGAAAGAACAGCGCCGTCAATCAGATCGAGGACCATCGCGCCTTGATCGCCGGCCATCGCTTCTGGCTGCTCCGGCTCAACCCGGCCGACGCCGTGGCCAGGGGGATTCGCCAACGCGACCTGGTGAAGATCTTCAATGACCGCGGCGCCGTGATCTGTGCGGCCGACATTGCGCCCATGGTCATGTCGGGCGTCGTCAAGTCATATGAGGCGAGCGCCGAATTCCAGCTGATCGAATTCGGCAACGAGACAGTTGAAATCGGCGGCTGTCTGAACATCCTCACCCCCGACCGGTCGCAGACCAGGGGCACCCATAGCATGGCGCCCAACTCCTGCCTTGTGCAGGTCGAGAAGTGGCGTGACGCCGATGCGTTCAAGGCCAGCCGAGCAGCGTGAGGGACCGTCATGAACAAGTGGAATCTGATCATCAACGTCGGCCGGTGCACGAACTGCTACAATTGCGTTATTGCCGATCGGGACGAGCATGTCGGCAACGATTTTCCAGGCTATGCGGCGCCGGCTGCGGAACAGGGCGAGAGCACGATCCGCATTCGCCGCCGCGTCCAAGGCTCAGCGCCCATGGTGGAGACCGTCTATCTGCCCGTCATGTGCAATCATTGCGACAATGCGCCTTGCCAGAAAGTCGGCGGCGACGCGATTTCCAAGCGTGACGACGGAATCGTCATCATCGATCCGGTGAAAGCGCGCGGACGCCGGGACATAGTCAAATCTTGCCCCTATGGCGCCATCGTCTGGAACGAAGAGCTGCAGCTTCCGCAGACCTGGATTTTCGACGCCCATTTGCTGGACTCCGACTGGACCATTCCTCGCTGCCAGCAGGCCTGTCCGACCGATGTTTTCGAGGCGGTCAAAATCGACGATTCCGCAATGAAGGCGCGCGCAAAAAAGGAAAACTTGCGGCGTTTGCACGAGAAACTCGGCGCGGAGCCGCGTGTCTGGTATCGCGATCTGGATCGATGGGAGACTTGTTTCATCGGCGGCTCCGTCAGCGCGCTGATCGGTGGGCGCGTTGAATGTGTGAAGGACGCCAAAGTCTCGCTGGTCCGCAACGGCGCGAAAATTGAAGAGACGGCTTCCGACAATTTTGGCGATTTCCGTTTCGATGGTATTCCAGCGAACAGCGGCGCCTATCGCATCGAAATTCGTCACGCTCTCGGCAGCGTGTCGCGCGATTGCGAATTGAGCGAAAGCGTCTATCTCGGGGAACTCGCCGTTGGCCCGGTCGATGTGGCCGAGGATGACGTTTCGCCATGACCGACACATCGGAACTCTGGTGTCGCGAACCGGCCGACCCAGTCGAGTTGGAAGTGCGCGTCGGACCAGCGCCCTCGCCTGGCGACGGCGAGGCTTTAGTGCGCGTCATGGCGACAACCGTCAATCCGATCGATCTGCGTCGCGCGAAAGGATATGGACGGCGTTTCTTGCGCCTGGTTGGCGCCGGAAAATATCCGCAGATTCTTGGAAACGACTTTGCCGGCGTCATCGCCGCCGTCGGCGCGAATGTCAGGGACCTGCATTCCGGCGACCGCGTGTTTGGATTGGTTCCAACCGGCAAAGGCGGAGCGCATTCGAGTTATGTCTGCGTCGACGCCCGCCTTATCCGCTGCTACGACGGCGCCATGACCGACGAAGCTTTGGCGACGCTGCCTTATTGCTTCACCACCGTCGGGCAAGCCCTGCGCGGCGCCGGCATTACAAAATCCAACGCGAAGGGTCTGCAAGTTCTGGTGCATGGCGCCTCGGGCGGATTGGGCCAGCTTTCGCTCCAGTTGCTCAACCGCTGGGGCGCATTGGTCACGGCAGTCTGCAGCACGCCCGACGCCGCCCTGTGCCGAGAACTCGGCGCCGCCGCGATCTGGGATCGACGCCGGCAAAAGCTCGATGCATTGCCGGCATGTTTTGATGCCGGATTAAATTTCGCCAACTGGCAGGACGAGGAAATTCTGCTCAGCCGATTGAGGAAAGGCGCGTTGGGCTACGCGACGACCGTGCATCCCTTCCTCGGCAATTTCGATCGCTTCGGATTGATCCGCGGCGGCTGGCGGAATTATCGCGACTTTGCCCGCATGCGCGCGCTCGCCGCCGAAAAAACAGCGACCTACCGCTGGGTCATTTTCAGACCCCAAACGGAAGCGCTCGACGAATTGCAGCAACTTCTCGCGGCCGATGCGGTCAAGCTGACCGTCGGAATGACGGCTTCCTTTGCCGAAGCGCGCCGCGCCTTCGAACATGTCGCCAATAGCGGAACAGGGCGCGTTGTCCTGCTGCCATGAATCTTTCCGCCGCATCGATCGCCAGCCTTTTGGAATTTCCGCCCTGGGGAGGGGGAAATGGATAAAAAGAAAAAAGGACGGGAATCTCCGAGCCCGAAAATTTCGGCCTCGCTTCATTGCCATAATTCGAATTCGGGAAGCAATGTCCTGATCACCGCTTTAGGTCTTGCGGCCTTTTGTCGCGAGATGGCGAAGCAAGGCGTCAAGCCGGATTTGTTGCTGGAGCCCATCGGTCTCACAAGCGAATCTCTCGACGATCCAGCGACCAGCATCACGCGCTGGCAAAAGTTTCAGTTCCTTCAAAACATCAAGCGAATGACCAGAGATCCGGCGGTCGGGTTGCGCGCGGGCCAGCAGCATCAGCTTCACGATCTCGGATTATTTGGATATGCGCTCGCCTCTTTCCCAACTCTCGAGCGGAGTTTGCAATTCGGCTTCGCGCATGATCGTCTGGCGGGATCGATCCTCGATCGCAGCCTGCGCGTCGAGAAGGAGCTTGCCGTCATCGAAGGCCACGATAATTTTTGCCTTCAGGCGTTGCTGCCGCTTGTTGTTGAATATTCGTTCAGCACGATGCATCGCCTGATCGAACTCATCATGGAAAAACCGTTCCAATCGCTGCAAATGCGCCTGCCTTATCCAGCGCCGGCCCATGCCAGGCTCTATTCCGAACTATTTCAATGCGACGTCGAATTTAGCGCCGGCGCCCTCGATTGGCGTTTCGATTCCGCAATCCTTTCCGACCGCTGTCCGCGCGCGAGCCTCCTGTCCGAAAGGATGAGCGCCAGCCTTTGCGAGAGCATGTTCCAATCGCTGGGCGGTGGCGAACCGGCGCTTGTTCGCGCCGTAAGGCAGGAGTCTTTGAAGTGCATCAACGACAGAAGCCCGCTGACAGTTGACGCCTTGGCTGAGCGGCTCAATCTCTCGGCTCGAACATTGCGTCGCAGGCTCGCGGAATTGGGATTTAATTGTCAGGACGTGATCGAAGATTCACGCAATCGGCTCGCCAAGGAATTGCTGGGCAATACGAGGCTGCGTATTGACGACATCGCCGAGCGCGTAGGATATTCGGACGCCTCCAGCTTCCGCAAGGCCTTCAAGCGCTGGACGAACACGACGCCGGCGGATTACCGAAGCAATGTCGACTGGCGAGATCCACTCGCCCAGTCGCCGGCGCGCCGACGACAGAAATTCAGTCGTGCTCGACAAGCGAAACTCGGCGTATTGCCGACGATTTCCTCGTTTCGATGATCGCCGCATTGAGCATGCAAGGCCGCTTTGGATTGCGCTTCCACGCTTTGAGGCCGCCAATGATGCATGGCGCGATCGTTCCACGGCCTGCCTTTGGATGGCGAAAAAATCTGGATGGCCTCGGTCCCTGAATAGGCGTTCCCTGCATTCCGCTACGAAAAGCTGAACTTGCTCCCTTGTTCTTCCCCCTGCCGTTCCCGGCGCCGAGGTTGCGGCCGAGGCGTTCCGCCCCACGAGCCTCGGCCGCTTCCGTTCCTGGCGTTCTGATAGCACGATATGCTGTTGATTTAACAGCCGCTAGGCCGTCGCTAGTCGCAGAGGCATCGCACCAAAGGCGCAATTGCCACACTCGTCGAAAAATTACTTAATATGGCCGGTTAAGTCCTTTTTCTGGCCGGAATGATCCTGTGCGCGCTTCACGTTTTAGCGTCAATTCATTGAGGGCTCGAACAATAACGCTGAAGCGTGGATCGAGTCGTGAGCCTGTTCGCGCAACAGCGGACCAAGGCCAGGGAGGATGAGATCAAATTATGAAAACAAGCAACGCGAAAATGCTGCGACTTATCGGCGCCGCCGGAAGCGCTTTTGTCATCTCGATCGGCGCCGCGCATGCGGGCGCGTTCGGTCTCAATGAATATAACGCGATTGCGACGGGCGTGGCGGCGGCCGGCGGCGCGGCGGGCGGCGCGGGGATCGGATCCATCGCCTTCAATCCGGCGACCTTGACTGATTTTTCCGGAATGTGGGCTTCCCAGACCTTTAATTTTATCGATCCCACTATCGTTGTTGATTCACCAGTATTCGGCAACACCAACAACATCGGCAACGGCGGACGATTGGTGCCGTCCATGCAGACGTCATATCAGTTTAATGATCGATTGTGGTTCGGCCTCACCATCGATTCCCCGTTCGGCCTAGCCACCGAAAACAACCCAAGTTACTATGCATCCTTCTATGGCCACACGACGCAGGTGACAGACATCGATGCGACGCCGATGGTCGGCTACAAAGTCAATGACTGGCTTTCCGTGGGCGCCGGCCTGCAGGTTAATTGGTTCTATGCGCGATTCGGCAACTATCTGACGCCGCTCGTTCCCGGCAGCGAGGTCTCGATCAACGGCCACGACTATAGTGTGGGATACAAGCTTGGCGCGACTTTGAAACCATTTGCCGGAACCGAAATCGGCGTCGGCTATCGGTCTCAAATCAGGCCCGAATTGTCGGGAACGCTCACGAACAACATTCCCCTTTCAGGATTGTCGGGCGTTATCCCCGCCGGCTATCAGCCCATGAAACTGGATCTGGTCCTGCCGCAGCAGGTCAATGTCGGTTTGCGCCAGGTCGTTACCGACAAAATCACGCTTCTCGGCACTTACCAATGGACGGATTGGTCGGCGTTCAATCGTTTCATCGTCAATACGGCCGCTGGTCCGGCCTTGCCGTTGAACTTCGCTTACGCCAATGGCTGGCTGATTGGCTTCGGTGGCGAATATAAGTACAATGACCAGACGACTTTGCGCGCCGGCATCAATTACGAAAGTTCGCCCATCAACAATACAAATCGCGCGCCGCGCTTACCTGACGCCGATCGGATCAGTCTGGCCGGTGGCGCCAGTTACCAGTTTACAAAGCAGATCAGCGCTGACTTCGCCTACATGCACGTCTTCGTGAAAAATGGCGCGATCAATCTGACGAGCCCCGCCAACTCTCAGTTTGACGGCGTGCCTTACTTCGGAACCGCACATACGAACGTCAATATCGTGTCACTGACCCTGAACTATCATTTTGACGCGCCTCCTGCGGTGATAGCCGCGAAATATTGACCCGGATTCAGTGCACGTCCAACAAAAAAGAACGTTAACGCTGAGGATGCTCAACCTCCTTGCTCGAAACGACGATTGGCTTGATCGGCTCGGAGGTCCGCGCTGCGATAAGACGCGCCGGCCGGCGGATGCTTCGGCACGCCGCAGCTGGCGTCGAATGGTTCTCCTGACGCCAGTCGTCCTTTCTCTTCTCGCAGGCTGCGCGCCCTCGAGAGATGGTTTCCTTTTTCCTCTCCGTGCGGCGACAAATGACGCCAGCAGGGTCGACATGCTGGTCGCAACGACGCGCAAGCCGACGGAAGATCCCGGTCGGCTCTTTTCCGGCGACCGGGGGGACGCGATCTCGATCGACCGCCTCGTCGTCTCCATTCCTCCGGATCGAAATCGTAAGATCGGCGAGGTTCAGTGGCCTTCGCAGATTCCGCCCAGACCTGAGAATGAGTTCGCCCTGCTCGAATCGGGCAAAATCGCATCGGAACAACAGGCTTTGCAGTGGTTCCGCAGAAATCGGAACGCGAAAAAGCAGGCGATCATTTTCGTCCATGGCTTCAACACCACCTATGCCGAAGCGGTCTTCCTTTTCGCTCAAGTCGTTCATGATTCCGGAACTGACGCGGCGCCGATCCTGTTTACCTGGCCCTCGCGCGGCAGCGTCTTCGACTATCACTATGACAAGGAAAGCAGCATCTATTCGCGTCGGGCTTTGGAAGATTTGATCCTTCAGGCGGCGCGAAGTCCCGATGTGAGCGACATCACGATCCTGGCCCATTCGATGGGCGGCTGGCTGACAGCGGAAGCGCTGCGCGGCGTCGCCATGCGCGACAAAACGATACCCGACAAGGTCAGGAATGTGATTCTGGCGTCACCCGACATCGATGTCGACGTGTTTCGCCGTCAAGTTGCGGAGATGGGCGCAAGACGGCCCCATTTCACGATCTTCACTTCGACAGAGGACAAGGCGCTGGGGATTTCGCGCCTGATTGCGGGCGACGTGGAACGCGTCGGAGGCGTGGATCTCAGGCCTTACGCCGCCGATCTGGAGCGACTCGGAACAACGGTGATCGACACCAGCGCCACCGACTCTCATGATCCGCTGGGACACAGCGCATTTGCGGACAGCCCCGAGATGATCCGCCTGCTGGGTCGGCGCATTGCCGGCCAGTCCCTGCAGGGTGGCCGAGTCTCTTTGGCGGACCGGGTCGGGCTGGGGGCGATCGGCACGGTGGATCTCGCCCGTGCGGCAACGCAGGCGGCGGTCACGGCTCGACTGTCCACCGTTATCCGTGACGCCCAGGCGGAGGCACGGCAGGAACAAAAATCCACTGTGCCAAAGATCGTCAACGGTCAGGTTTCATATTGACCGCGTCACCATATCAAATGACCAAATGACGAAGGCGTTCGCATTAAGACGAACCCGCATGGGTCAGGAAGATTATTCGGACCCTTGACCAACTCTTTTGCTGGTCCATCTGTCGTTTTTCGAAAGCCCGCTCAAATGCGCGCGGAACTGACCAGGCGATACATCGAACCAGCGTTTGCAAGAACGAAAAAACGCGCTTTGATCCGCGAAGCCGAGCAGATAGGCGACCTCCGCCAAAGACATATTCGGTCGCGCCAGATAATTCTGGGCGAGATCGCGGCGGGTCTCGTCGAGCAGTTTTTGATAGGACACGCTTTCCTGCTGAAGTCGCCGCGTCAAAGTCCGCTCGCTGAGATTGAGGGCATGGGCGACTTGCTCGCGCCGCGGCTCGCCATCAACCAGAAGGCGAATAATCTCATCCCGGACTTTCGCGCTGACGCTCAATCCGTCGAGGACAGCCAGACGTCGCTGCACCAAATCTTCATGCAGTCCCGCCAAATCGACGTTTGAGCCCGGTAGGTTGGCCTCGAAATCGGAGCGCGCGAAATCGAGGCCGTTGAAATCAGCTTCGAAATGAAGCGGGCATTGGAAAGCGTCTTCGAACGGAGCGACCGCCGAGGGCGCGGGCCAGACCAGGAACAGGCCGAGAGGCTTGATGGGCCTCCCCGACACCCATCGACAAAAGGTGAGCATGGTCAGCAGGTTGAACTCGACCCTTTGCCGAGGAATTGGCTCCCGCCCGCCGAACAAGTGCAGTTGCAGCCTCACCGACTCGGCATTGTAATCGAGATGGATGGAGGCGGCGTCACTGACAAGCCGCAAATGCCGCGCGAAATTTTGAATCGCGACGCGCAAGCTTTGGCTCGACAACATGGCATAGCCAACAATGTCAAAATTGCCCGACTTAGGAACATGCGCGCTGAACAGACTAATGGCAGGATTGCCGGAATGCTCTGCCGCCACGCGCCATAAATGGCTCACCATTTCCGTTGACGCGCGATGGTCGGGACAGGCCAATACCGCTGCGTCAATGCCGGCTTCGGCCAGAATGGCCGGCACATCCAGCCCGACGCTTTCGAACATTTCGACAATGCCCCTTATCCAGGCCGATGATGTCGTGCGCCTGCTCATCCTTGCAAGGACCTCGCTAAAGTCGAAGACGGCAAAGCCAGACAATTGGCCTCCTAACGCTAATTGTCTGGTCCGGGCAACAATCTACTATGTTTGGCAGAGCGCCAAAAGCGCCGACAAGGGTTGGAAACGCGAAACAATATTGTGGCGAGATTAGCATGGCGAAACGACGCAGGCGCGGCGCGCCGGTGCATCCATTCGCACGCCTTCCCTTTCGCGCGACCGACGCAATATTTCGATCCCGGAGTGGGCGCTGCCGCGCCTTGGACAGGATGACAGGCGAGAGCCTGGAAGGGAAGATGAATGTCGTCCACCATTATCGAGCGCGCCGCCAACGCCTATGCCTATCCCCTGCTGATCAAGCAATTGCTGCATACGCCGCTCGCCGTCGCGCCGGATCAGGAAATCGTCTATCGCGATCTGGTTCGCTACACCTATCGCGATCTGCGGTCACGCA
>JARLJC010000007.1 GCA_031291435.1 Alphaproteobacteria bacterium
CAATATGTGGGCCTCGGCGGATTTTTCCTGCCGGTGATTATCGCGGCATGGGGCTGGCGCATTGCATCCGACAAAGGCCTTGAAATGCTGGGCTGGCGCGCGGCGACGGGGATCGTCGCCATGCTGGCGGCGGGCACGGCGCTGGGTGCTGCGGGATCAGGCAAAGCCGGCGCCCTCGGCCAGATCGCGGGCGGCGGCCTAGCCGCGTTTTTGCCGGAACCGTGGGGCCGCGTGGCGTTCGGCGGATTGTTCGGGTTGCTGGCGATTGCGGCTTTGTATCTCGCCTGCGCCCTCACGCTCGACGAATGGCATTTCATCGCCAAAGTGCTGCATCAGATCGCGGCGTGGGGCTTGCGCCTGCTCCACCGCATCGGCCGCAAATTGTGGCGCATGATGCATAACGAAGGCAACGATATCGACGAAGAAGACCGCGAGGAGGAAGAGCCGCCGGAGGAAATCCTCGCCGAAGAAGAAGATTTGCCCGAGGCCGAAGAAGAAGATTTGCCCGAGGCCGAAGAAGAACCGCTTCCCGCCCGCAAAATCGCCAAGGCCAAACCAGCGCGTGTCACCCGCCCGGCGGCCACCGCGCGGCAGGCGCGGCTTGCCCTGCGTCCCGATACCGAACTGCCTTTGCCGCCGCTCGAACTCCTGCAATGGCCGGAAAGCGCCAAGCAGCAATCGGTGATTTCTGAAGACGCGCTCGAAAAGAACGCCAAGATGCTGGAAACCGTGCTGGAGGATTTCGGCGTCAACGGCCAGATTCTGAAAGTCAGCCCCGGCCCGGTCGTCACCCTCTACGAACTGGAACCTTCGCCCGGCACGCGCGCAGCCCGCGTGATTTCGCTGGCCGACGATATCGCGCGGAATATGAGCGCGGCCTCGGTGCGCGTCGCCGTGGTGCCGGGGCGCAACGTCATCGGCATCGAATTGCCCAACGCGCGGCGCGAAACCGTCTATCTGCGCGAACTTCTCAGCACCGACGCCTATAACGATACCAAGGCCACGCTGCCGCTGGTGCTGGGCAAGGATATCGCAGGCAATCCGGTCATCGCCGATCTCGCCCGCATGCCGCACCTGTTGATCGCGGGTACCACCGGATCGGGCAAATCGGTCGGCATCAACACGATGATCCTGTCGCTGCTCTATCGCCTGCCGCCGCAGAAATGCCGCTTCATCATGATCGACCCCAAGATGCTGGAATTGTCGGTCTATGAAGGCATCCCGCATCTGCTCGCCCCCGTCGTCACCGAGCCCAAGAAAGCCATCATGGCGCTGCGCTGGACGGTACGCGAGATGGAAGAGCGTTACCGCGCGATGTCGAAACTCGGCGTGCGCAATATCGACGGTTATAATATGCGGCTGCGCGAAGCGGCCAAGAATGGCGAGAATTTGATGCGCACGGTGCAAACCGGTTTCGACCGCGAGACCGGCAAGCCGGTTTACGAAGAACAACCGCTCGACCTCACCGAACTGCCTTTCATCGTCGTGATCGTCGACGAAATGGCCGACCTCATGATGGTGGCGGGCAAGGAAATCGAAGCCGCGATTCAGCGTCTGGCGCAAATGGCGCGCGCGGCGGGCATTCATATCATGACGGCGACGCAGCGTCCCTCGGTCGATGTCATCACCGGCACCATCAAGGCCAACTTCCCGACCCGCATTTCGTTTCAGGTCACCTCGAAAATCGACAGCCGCACGATTTTGGGCGAGCAAGGCGCGGAACAACTGCTCGGTCAGGGCGACATGCTCTACATGGCGGGCGGCGGGCGCGTCACCCGCGTGCATGGGCCTTTCGTGCGCGACGACGAAGTGGAAGCGATCGTCAAGTTCCTCAAGGCGCAGGGCGAGCCCGAATATCTCGACGAAGTCACCGAAGATGACGGCAGCGCCGCAGGCGGCGGAGACAGCGGCGGCGATATCTTTGGCGGCGGCGAAGGTTCGGGCGACGAACTCTATGACAAAGCCGTGGATATCGTCCTGCGCGAACGCAAAGCCTCGACCAGCTTCATTCAGCGCCAGTTGCAGATCGGCTATAACAAAGCCGCCAATCTCGTCGAACGCATGGAACGCGAAGGCCTTATCGGCCCCGCCAGCGCCACCGGCAAGCGCGAGATTTACGGGCGGAATGTAAATGAGGAATAAAACGAACGGCGATTTTGATTGACGTCGGAAACACGAACATGATTTAATAAAATCATGGATCGGACAGTCACATTTTCTCTTTTGACTCATGAAAATGCCAATCTGGCGTTGTTTTCCGGTCGCCCCGTTTCGGGCCGAGGTAGCGCGCTCTAGCGCTACATATCCCTCTTCTCAAAATACATAACTGCGTGTTCGCGCCGCTTTGGCGCCGCCGCACCCTTTTTCTTTCTATCGAATGGAGTCATTCATGTCGAAACGCCTCTCTATTGCTTCCGCTCTGACTGTGACAGCCGTCATCGTGGCACCGACTGTCTTTGAACTGGTGCCGGCCTCGGTCGGTTCTTCACCAGAACAAGCAGCCCTCGTCGAAAAATTCGTGCGCAATGCCGCTACGCTTTGTGCCACGCATGCGGTCGATGAGGATTCAATCGCGAAGCCGCCGCTCTTTGAGATTGAGCGGATATTCTCACGCACGTCGCAGGAAGATTTCTATCCCGCCAAGGCCGATGATTATCTGCGTCGCCTTCTGGAACAGCAGAAAACTGATACGCTGCAAGTGCTAGACGCGCATCATGTCACGCTCTGTACAGATCCGCGCATGCAGAATATGCCTGATACGGATATCGCCGCTTATCTGTGGGAGGTGCCGGTTGACAGGCCCGTTATAGCTCTTCGCACCACGGCCGATCTGCATTCCGAATCTGAGGTTCTCGAAGCGGCAGCGCAATCTTTCGACGCACATGATTTCAATGCGGCGTCGATTTATGTGGGTGGCATATGGAGGGGCAACATTATGGAGTATGGGAAATGGATTCCGGCACGGCCCGATCAAATCGCGACGACGATTTCGGATATGTCGCAGCCGAGCGTCCTGCCGCACTAACTTGACTTGCGGGGCCGGAGGGATTCCGGCCCCGCCTAAAGTTAGTGTGACTCTAACCACTGCACGAGCGGTTTCCACACCTGATGCGAGGCCTGGGGGCTGGCCATAATGCCGATATGGCCCAGCATCGCTTCGTGGCGGAGGGCGTGCGGGATCGCATGAGCGAGCGGCATGCGGATTCGGGTGGCACGATGCGGGCACAGGGGACACAATAGTTGGGCACAGGGGACACAATAGTTGGGGCACAGGGGACGGGCACAGGGGACACAATAGTTATTGTGTCCCCGAATTTAGTGTCCCCGAATTTAATCGATCAGCGCATCGACGCCGATGCCGAGCGCCTTGGCAAGCGCGCGCATCACGGCGACGGTTCCCTTGCGGCTGCCGCGTTCGATTTGCGTGAGATAGGCGCGCGAGATTCCCGCCTTGGTTGCCAGAGCCTGCGCGGTCATGCCTTTGGCGTCGCGCCAGGCACGCACCGGATGCACACCATCCAGAATGGCATGAGCCACATCGCCGGGGATGAGCGATTCCTGCCCCGCTTTCACCCGCGCCATGACGGCTTTGGCTTCGCGGATGTCGCGCGCATCTTCTTTGTCTTCCAGCGCGGATACCATGCGCTTATAGGCGGAGAGCGGCAGCACCGCCATCTTGCGGCCTTTTTCGGTGATGATCTGAATATGAGTCATATCGTTCTCCTCTAATCGTAAATTTCGCGGCGATGGCCGATTTTGATGATCGTCAGCACCACGCCTTCGGCGGTAAAAATCACCCGGTAATCGCCGACACGCAGACGAAGAAACGGTTGGCCTTTTAACTTCTTCACCTGATTGGCGAGGCTGGCCGGTTGTTCGTCATATTGCACGATTTTGGCACAGATAATCGCCGCGACAGATGGCGTCAGACGGGCAAGCTGTTTCAGCGCCGTTTTGGCGTAAACAATCATGCCTGTTCAATGTAGCATATTGCTACATTAAGTCAAGCCAAAAATTCAATGCGCTTCCATCCACCCGACCAGCGGCTTCCACACCTGATGCGGAGCCTGCGGGCTCGCCATAATGCCGATATGGCCTAACATAGGCTCGTGGCGAAGGGCGTGCGGGATCGCGTGCGCCAGGGGCATCGCGGATTCGGGCGGCACGATGCGGTCGCGGCCCGGCACCACAACGTAAGAAGGCACGGCGATAGAGTGCGGGTCGATGATCGTATCGCCGACTTTCCACGCGCCCTTGGCCGTGACGTTGCGCGCGCAGAAATCGCCGAAACATTCGCGCGCGGCGGGCGCGGGTAACGCCACCCCGTCATTAAGCCAATCCTCGATCAGGACGAAACGCGCGGCATCGAGACTGGTTTGATCGAGCGCGGCGAAGTTCGAGAATTTGCACATCGCCTGCATCGGCTGCAACGAAGTGAACACACCCTGAATGACATCGACCGGCATGAAGTCGCCCTGCGACAGCCACGGCTGCAATTTATCTTCCAACCCCCTGCCCGCCTGCCCGGCGGCATCGTAACCGGCGTGGAAATCCCACGGCGTCGCCAGCAAAGACAGGCTGCGCGTCAATGAAGGCTCGAGTTGCGCGAGGGCCAACGCCAGCAACCCGCCCATGCAGTAACCGATGATATGCGCAGGCCCCTTGGCCGCAGCGACGCGCAGCGCGGAAACAAGACGCTCGGTCACATAATCGCCGAGCGTGAAATCGCGTTCATCCTCACCGGGCGCGTTCCAGTCGACCACCAGAGGTTTGAACCCATGTGCCGCCAGCAGGCGCAAAAACGAATGTTCGGGCTGGATATCGAGAATGGTGAAACGGTTGATGAGCGACGGCACCACCAGCACCACCGGCGCATGGGTCGCAGCATGCGGTGCGTAATCGCGCAGCAAAGTGGTGCCCGATTTCCACACCACGGGCGCGACCTCGATGCCGCGCTGCGCCGGATGTTTTTTATAGAGATCGACGCCGTTCATAAAACGCCGCGCGCGCAGCGCCATTTCGCGGGTCAGATGCGGGGCAAGGTCAGGATGCCGGACGCTGAGTTCGGCGAGGCGCGCCAGAGGTTCGCTCTTCAAGGCGGGCGAGGCGTTTTTCAAGCTCGGCCACGCGGTGGGCAAGCTGAGCAACGCGGAGAGGGTCGTCGCCATGTTCAGCGCCGCGCGGTGCCGGTTCGGCTTCGGGCGCAGATGCGGCGGGTTCGGGCTGGGCGGGTTTTGTTTCGGGGCTGCGCTGGCTAGGGTCATGACTGCCTCCTCCGGTATGAGAGCCGGGCTGCATCATCGCCGCCCAGTCGGCAAACAGGCGGCGTTGCGGTTCGAGAAATCGCGTCAGCTCGGCGCGCGCATTCGGGTCTTTGGCGAAAGTGGAAAGATGATCCTGCCACATATCGCAAGCCTGGATCGCAAGCGCGTTGAGTTCAGCGAAATCGGGTTGCTTGGTCGTCATGCCGCGAGTTAAGCACGAGAGGGGAGAGGAAGAAAGAGGCTGGAAACTAGAGGGGGTAACCGGCAAAGTTCGGTTTTTTTGTTATCTCTCTAGTCCCTAGCCCCTCTCTTCTCTCTCCCTTACTTTCTTCTTGAATTCCGCCGCGCAACCTGTCAGAAATTAACCATAAATTAACCAGCCGAGGCCAGTCCCATGAGCGCGTCAAGCAACGAAACCGTGGTGATCAAAAAGTACGCCAATCGCCGCCTGTACAACACCGCGACCAGCACCTACGTGACTCTGGAAAACCTCGCGCAGATGGTCAAGGAAGGCACCGAATTCAACGTTTACGACGCCAAGTCGAATGAGGATATCACCCGCTCGGTTCTGACCCAGATCATCGTCGAAGAAGAAGGCAAATCGGGCCCCAACAATCTGCTGCCCATCGGTTTCCTGCGCAAGCTGATCGGTTTTTACGGCGACAATATGCAATGGCTGGTGCCGAAATATCTCGAACACAGCATGCAGTCGCTGACCAAGAACCAGGATCAGATCCGCGATTATTTCCAGACCGCATTCGGCGGCATGTTCCCGTTCGGCAGCACGCTTGAGCAGATGAGCAAGCAGAACATGGCCATGTTCGAACGCACCATGAAGATGTTCACGCCGTTTGGCATGCCCAATATGAATGCGGGCGAAGATGTTTCGGCCGGCGGTTTCGTCAATCCCGACAAAGTGCCGCCGGAAGGTTCGGCTTCGGGCTCGTCTTCATCCGGTTCGTCGTCTTCGTCATCGGGTTCTTCTTCGTCTTCGGGATCGTCCTCGTCGGGGTCGTCGTCCTCTTCGACCAAGGCCAGCCGCGCCGAGGCTCAGGAAGCCGCCGAAGAAGCCGCTTTCACCCCCTCGGTAGTTTCGGGTTCGCGCAGCAGCAAAGTAACGCCGATGCCCACGCCTGAAACCAGCCGAGCCTCGAAAAACAACCCCAGCGGCGAAGATGTGCAGAACAAGATCGCGGCGTTGCAGCGCCAGCTTTCCGACCTCGCCAAAAACAAGGCCTGAGGCTTCACGATTTTAAAACCCCGCGCCTGGAAACAGGCGCGGGGTTTTTACTTAAAAATAGCATCAAAAACTACCACTTAAAAAATTAGGGGCTGATGTAGCTAAGCGAACCTAAAGGGGTTAGGTTTAGCGGATGATCTTTCAACGCAAGAGCCGGATGCCCGGTCGGGTACAGCAGAAGTTGCTGGAACATTTCGTCGCTGGAACAACGGCACGAGCGGCAGCGCTGTTGGTTGGAGTTCAGGGAAGAACCGCCGTGATCTTCTACCAACGGCTGCGTCAGTTGATTGCCAGCAAACAAGAAAGCTAAGAATTGTCTGGCGAGGTCGAAGCCGACGAGAGCTATTTTGGCGGGGTTCGCAAGGGCAAGCGCGGACGCGGTGCAGCGGGGAAAGTGCCCGTCTTTGGCTTGTTAAAGCGCGGCGGCAAGGTTTATACCGCGATCATCCCGAATGCTAAAGCTTCGACGCTGATCCCGATCATTCGAGAGAAAGTCACGCCGGACAGCATCGTCTATACGGACAGCTTTCAGGTTTATGATGTGCTGGATGTCTCGGAGTTTCATCACCGGCGCGTGAACCACAGCAAGGTTTTCGTCAGCAAGCGCGGCCACCACATCAACGGCATTGAGAACTTTTGGAACCAGGCCAAACGACATCTGCGGCGCTTTAACGGCATCCCAAAAGAGAGTTTTTACGGCTTTCTGAAGGAATGCGAGTGGCGCTTCAACGGCGGCGGCCACAAAGCCCTGTTAAATCAGCTCAAATCTTGGTATCGCTCTGAAATCAACAAGCCTTAGCTACATCAGCCCCAAAAATTATCCTTTTATCGGCCAACACACTATACAAGTGCCCTTCTTCATAGCGAAACTTCCGTGTTCACCTTCGCAGAATCCTCGATCACATAAGTGGCAATAACGAGCAGTTTCTCTCTTGCGTCGAAAAATATCTTCACATATCCAACAATTTACCCATTCACCAGAATCAATAGCGTTTTTTGCCCCTTTTTCACTCATAACAACCTCCAAAGTTGGTTAAGCTATCCGAAAGATTAATTATTGTTAGCGCCTGAACTGCCCTGTTCTTGGAGAGTGAATTTCTTTGCCGCCCAATCGTACACATATGTTACAGGAGCACTAGATATTATTTTTCTGTCGTTGTTATCCCCGCATGCTATCTGATTTTTGTCATAGCTAATTAGTAATTTAGCGTTAGGTTTTTGAATTCTTATATTTACCCCTTCCCAGCTAGTTCCTTCTCCATCGTTTCCGCCACAATTATCCGAGCCAATTTCAAGTCCCCCCATATATTGTATATTTGATTTCTCATATGCATCGCTATTCCCATGAATACTTATAAAATTCATCTCTTCTGATTCATACCCCTGCGCCATGTAGCCATTTTTCAACATCACATATAATTCCTCTGGCCCAGTTGATCGGATATCCACATCTCCGTTGAATGTTCTGCCCCATGACCCCAAATCTTTGACAACGACGGGGGCCGCCGCAAAAAGTTTCCACCCATTATGAGATTGATAAACTACAATACCGAGGGCAGCACCACAGGCGTGGCAATCAGAAGCTGCACCATTTTGAAATTCGTTCAATTGTGTAAGAAAAATGGCATACAAATCGGTCTTATCTTTATATTGAATTGCATGGGTAACCGATACGATCCCTTGCTCCGTAACCCCCACCCCATTAGTAAGCTCTGATAATTTGTATATATCAGATAGAATCTCAGATGATGAAATGCATTCCTTCTTATCGACCGCTTGATCAGGAGCACAAATAGTGAAGTCCGCTTTTTTCACAGTAAGATTTTTGCTGAGACTTTCTGATTCATGTTTTTCGCATGAAGCACATAGAATGCAGCATAAAAAGGAAAACAATAGCTTAGATTTAGATTCGAGGCTGGCCACGTGAAAACCCTTTTTGGGCTATGAGAGATCAAAATATTCCAGCTAAAAGTATTAATAGCAACAGCTTCAGCAGAGCTGTGGCTAATTGCATGTCTTTATTCAATATTTTCGGCGTTCGCCTTAGCAATTTCTTCATAAAAGGTCGGCTAAATTAGCCTGTACCTCTGTCCCTGCTTTTCAAGAGTTTCAAAGCCCTATCCCCTATGTTCGAGATATTTGACCAGACACTCGCCACGCTGATGATGTCGCTGCGCCAGCCGGTTGAATCCTTCATTCAACTGGAAACCGCCGACGACGGCATCACTCTGGTGGCCAATGACGGCTCTCTCGTCAGCTATATCAAGCTGTTCGGGGCGCGCCAGATCGTGGGCGACGCCGAATATCAATGGATCGTCGATCAGGCCACGCTCAAGCTCGGCTCGCGCTTCGACCGCCCCGGCTATGCGATGCAGGTTTATTTCATGCGCGACCCGTCGATCGTCGAGCGCGATATCGAAAAAGTCATGCGCAGCAACCGCAGCGCCGCACGCGCGATGGAGCTGGAACTCGACGATCTTCTGACCGAACGCAAACGCCATCTCGCGCGCTATATGGCGCATGAAGACATCTATATCGTGCTGTGGACGCGGCCTTCGGTACTGAGCAAAACCGAACTCGCCAGCGCCATCAAAGCGCGCGGCAACAAGAAATGGGTGGTGGCGCCCGGTGCGCAATTCCCGATGCAGGCGCTGGAAGCCCTGCGCTCACGCCATAAGAGCTACGTGTCGTCGATCTCCGCCGCGCTCGAAGAAATCGGCATGAAGGCCGAAGTGATGACGACGCATGAGGCGCTGGCCGCCGTGCGGTCGAGCCTCTATCCCCAACTCGGCCATGAAGAATGGCGCGCCAATCTGCCCGGTGATCCGCTCCTCCCGCGCGCGCCGCAGCACGGGGCGCGCGACGCTTCGGATATTCTGTGGCCGCCTTTGCGCAAACAATTGAGCGGCGGCGACGCCGCCGTGATTTCGCCCAGCATCGTGCGCATCGGCACGATGTTATGGGGCGGCGTCGATCTGACGCTGGCGCCGGCGGAACCTTCGCCTTTCCCGCAATTGCTGGCGCGTTTGATCGACAATGACGTGCCGTTCCGCATGTCGTTCCTGATCGAAAGCGCCGGCGCGCACGGATCAAGTTTCCGCGCCTTCGCCACCGGCGTGCTGGGCTTCACCAATCAGGTCAACAAGCAGATCCGCGAATCCCTGATGGCGCTGCAGAAACTCGCGCAGAACGAGCCGGTGGTGAAACTGCGCATCTCGCTCGCCACCTATGCGCCGCAGAATGACCGCAAATTGATGGAAGCGCGCATCGGCGCTTTGACGCAGGCGGTGGAATCCTGGGGCTATTGCCAAGCATCATCCGTCGGCGGCGATCCGTTGGAAGTCGCGATGTCGTCGGTGATGGGCATCGCCTGCGCATCGACCGCGCCGCCCGTGATCGCGCCCTTCCATGAAACCGTGAAGTTATTGCCGTGGCAGCGCGCGTCGTCGCCCTTCCATGAAGGCTCTGTCATTTTCCGCACGCCCGACGGGCGTATCTGGCCCTATCAGGCCGGTTCGAGCCTGACATCGACCTGGTTCGATCTGATTTTCGCGCAGCCGGGCGCGGGGAAATCGGTTCTGATGAACGCGCTCAATCTCGGCACCACTTTATCGGCGGGTTCGGCGCGGTTGCCTTATATCGCCGTTCTGGATATCGGGCCTTCCTCGTCGGGGCTGATCTCGCTGATCCGCGATGCGCTGCCGCTCGACCGCCGCCACGAGGCGCTGCATTTCAAACTGCGCATGACACCCGATTACGCGGTCAATCCGTTCGATACGCAGCTGGGGTGCCGTTATCCTCTGCCGGAAGAACGCGCGTATCTGACTGAACTTATCACCCTGCTCTGCACCTCGCCGGGACAAAGCGAACCTTACGACGGCATGACGCAGCTGGTCGGATTGTGCATCGATGAAATGTATCGCTGGCGCGACGATAGCGGCGCCAATACCGAACCGCGCCCCTATCTGATGCGCATCGAAAGCGAAGTCGATGAGGCGATTGCCTCCTATGACATCCACCTGCCCACCGATCCTTACTGGTGGGATGTCGTCGATGCCTTGTTCGAAAAAGGCGCGCATCACGCGGCCATGATCGCGCAGCGCCATGCTTCGCCGACCTTGGTCGATGCCGTGACCGCCGCGCGCCGCCCGCAGATCCGCGCTTTGCTGGAAGAAACCCAGATCGGCGCTTCGGCGGAAACCGTCATTCACGCGTTCGAGCGCATGATCGCCTCGGCCGTGCGCGAATTCCCCATTCTGGCCTCGGTCACGCGTTTCGATATCGGCGGGGCGCGCATCTGCGCCGTCGATTTACAGGACGTGGCGCCGCAGGGCGACGCCATCGCCGACCGCCAGACCGCGATCATGTATATGCTGGCGCGGCATGCGCTGGTGCGTTCCTGGTGGCTCGGTACCGATATGCTGCGCTCGGTGCCGGAAAGATACCGCGCCTATCACGAAACCCGCATCCGCGACATTCGCGAAACCCCGAAACGCATCTGCTTCGACGAATTCCACCGCACCAGCAAGACTGCCGCCGTGCGCGCGCAAGTCATTCGCGATGTGCGCGAAGGGCGTAAATGGGGCGTGCAGATTGTGCTGGCCTCGCAGCTTCTCGACGATTTCACCAAGGATATGGTCGATCTCGCCACCGGCGTGTGGATTTGCGGCACCGCTGTCTCCGACCGCGCGATTACCGATACCGCCGAACGTTTTGGCCTGTCCGACACCGCCAAATGGGTCATGCGTTACCGGCTGACCGGGCCGCGTCCTTCGGGCGCGCCGGTGTTGCTGCTGCTCTCGACCAATGAAGGGCGGTATGAACAGCATCTGGTCAATACGCTCGGGCCGCTCGAACTGTGGGCGCTCTCGACCTCGGTCGAGGATGTGACCTTGCGTAACACCCTCTATACCGCCCTCGGCGCGCCCACCGCGCGGCAGATTCTGGGCAAATTCTTCCCCGGCGGCTCGGCCCGGCAGGAAGTGCGCCGTCGCGTGGTTCTGCGCACCGAACGCGGCGAGATCGAATCCGGCGCTACCAGCATCGTGATCGGCGAACTGGCGCAGGAACTGATCGACCACGCCCATAACGACCCGACCAAGACCATGGGCGGGCGCGGGTAAGAACCGTCCCCCCGTCGTTAGCCGTCATTCCCACACAGGCGGGAATGACTGTTCTTGTGGTAAGGCCTTCCCCCTATCCATTTGACCGGCTAACCGCTTACGGCTATTAGTTTTCTAATACCCCTAAGAATAAGGTTCTCTCGTGTCGCAAGATTTGAATGGCTTCCAGGCTTCCACCGCCTCGGTTCTCGATGCCTCCGATACCAGCCCCGATGCAGCAGACGGCCTGTGGATCGGCAAGGTCACCGACAAGGTTCTGGCCGAATTCCCCGACGAGAAACTTTATACCTGCGCCGCCGGCATCAGCCCTTCGGGTATCGTGCATTTCGGCAATTTCCGCGATGTGATGACGTCGCTGGCGGTAATGACCGAATTGCAGGCGCGCGGGAAAAAAGCGCGGCTGCTGTTTTCGTGGGACGATTACGACCGGTTGCGGAAAATTCCGGCCAACGTCGATCAATCCTTCATCAAATATATCGGCTATCCGCTCACATCCGTGCCCGATCCCGAGGGCACATACGAATCCTATGCGCGGCGGTTCGAAGTTGAATTCGAAGAATCGATGAAAATCGCGGGCATCACGCTCGATTACCGCTATCAGACCAAGGAATATACCAGCGGGCGTTATGCCGAGCAGATCGCGTTCACGCTTGGGCATCGCGAAAAGGCCGCCGATATTCAGCTGCAATTCAAAACCGACAAGGGCAACGCCGAAAAAGGCATCGACCCCGCGGAATATCGCCGCACTTATTTCCCTGTCACCGTCTATTCGCGTTTTTCCGGCACCGACAAGACCAAGGTGTTGTCTTATGACGGCGGCACCAAACTGACCTATCACTGTCTGGTGACGGGCAAGGAAGAGCAGATCGATTTCCGCGAGACGCCGATCGTCAAATTGCCGTGGAAGCTCGACTGGCCGATGCGCTGGGGCGTGGAAAACGTAAATTTCGAACCGGGCGGCAAGGATCACGCCACGCCGGGCGGCAGCTATGACGTTTCCGCCGTGGTAGCCCGCGAATTGTTCGGCCACAAACCGCCGGTGTTTCAGGGTTATGAGTTCGTCGGCATTCAGGGCATGGGAGGCAAGATGTCGGGCAGCAAGGGCAACGCGGTTTCGCCCGCGACTTTGCTGGAGATTTACGAGCCGGCGATGCTGAAATGGCTTTATATGCGGCGGTCGCCGACGCAGAGCTTCAACCTCGCTTTCGATACCGAGGTTTACCGCCAGTATGACGAATTCGACCGCGAAATCGCCGCCTTCCAAAAAGGCGAGGCCAGCCCCGCCAAGCAGAAAATTCTGCGTTACAGCGGCGTGAATGCCGGCGAGGCCGCCCCTCTGGCGTTCAAGCAGGCGGTGGCGCTGGGCCAGATCACGCAATGGCAGGCCGGTAAACTGGAAGAACTCGCGGCCAATTCCGGCATTCCCTGCAGCGGGCCTTCGGTCGCCGCGCGTTTGCCGCGGGCGCAGAACTGGCTCAACAGCTATAACCCCGACGAAATCATTCAGCTGCGCGGCGAAGCGAATGCCGATTATGCCGCGACGCTCGATGCCAAGCGCCGCGCCCATATCGCCCGCTTGCGCGAGTTTCTTTCCGGCGCCGTTACCTCGATCGCCGATATGGATACGGTTTTGTATGCGATCCCGAAAGACCCTGCACTCGGCGACAAGGAAATCAAACTGGCGCAGCGCGGATTCTTTAAGGATGTGTATAATCTCCTGATCAGCCGCGATGCCGGGCCGCGTTTGTCCACTTTTTTGTGGGCGATTGACCGGGCGACGGTTCTGAATCTGCTTGCGGTTTAATAAGAGCGCGCCCTATCAAGCAGGTCGTCATCCCGGCGCAAGCCGGGAACCAGTCCCAAAGAACCCACAAGTCATGCCTTACGACACTTTTCGTACTGGATCCCGGCTTGCGCCGGGATGACGATTCCTGTGGCAAGGCCTGTCATTACTGAACAAATTCCGGCAACAAAAAACCCGCCTCTTTCGAGGCGGGTTTTTCTTTTTCGGCCTAGATCCCGGCTTTCGCCAGGATAAGGTTATTTCTCGGCTCGCAAGCGAGCCAAGAAAAACCTTACTTATTTGCCGACGGCTTCCTTGAGTTCCTTGGCGGCGCGGAAGGCAATCTTCTTCTTCGCCGGGATCGAGATGGTTTCGCCGGTGGCGGGGTTGCGGCCCATACGAGCGGCGCGCTTCTTCACCTGCAGGATGCCGAGGCCGGCGATGCGGATGCGGATGCCCTTCTTGAGGCTCTTGACGATATCGCCAACCAGAGCTTCGCTGAGGATCTCGTTCATGAGCTTCTTGGAGAGGTCATGTTTTTCGGCGAGATCGGAAGCGATCTGCTTCATGGTGCGGGTGGGTTGTGCAGTGGCCATATTTGGCTCCATGTATAAGAGGTTGAAACTGAAAATACCTAAGCGCGTTTTCTTTGGCTTGGCAAGCGAAAGAATGCGGAAAATAAGGGCTTTGCGAAACATACCGCCGGTGGAAGGATCAGCGGGCGCGACGCGCACCCCTGCGGCACAGGCCTTAATGTGTTTCACGATGTTGCACGCCCCTTGCATGCCGCATGAAAATGCCCCATAAATGGGCGTTTCCTGCCACTTATGGAAGATTCCTCATGCCCGTCGCGAACGCCTTCCTCTCCGCTCTGCTCGGAGTCGTCTCGGAAATTCTCACACTCTATGTATGGGTTCTGATCGTCGGCGCTGTCATCAGCTGGCTGGTCGCATTCGGCGTTATCAATCCTTACAGCCGCATCGTGCAGACCCTCGGCGACTTCATCACGCGAATCACCGAACCGGCTTTGCGCCCGATCAGGCGAATCGTGCCGGTGGTGGGCGGGCTCGATCTGTCGCCGCTGGTTCTCATCTTCATCATCTATTTCCTGCAGCTTTTCATCGCTAATCTGCGCCTGCATTATGGCTGAGGTGATCGACGGTGCGGCGATCGCGAAAAGAATACGCGGCGAGCTGGCGCACCTTATAAGCGCGAAGAAATTGCAGCCCGGCCTTGCGGTGGTTCTGGTCGGCGACAATCAGGCCAGCGAAGTTTACGTCCGCAACAAAGGCCGGGCATCCGAAGAAACCGGCATTCTTTCGGAAACGCACCGTTTGCCCGCCGCAACCACGCAAGATGAATTGCTGGCGCTCGTTGCCCAACTCAACGCGGATAAAAAGATTCACGGCATTCTGGTGCAGCTGCCTTTGCCGCCGCAGATCGATGCGCAGGCGATTATCGCCGCGATTGATCCCGATAAAGACGTCGATGGGTTCAGCCCGGTCAATATCGGACGCCTCAGCCTCGGCCTGCCCTGCTTTGTGCCCTGCACGCCGCAGGGCTGCATGATTTTGCTGCGCGAGGTTGAGCCGCATCTCGCGGGTAAACGCGCGCTGGTGATAGGCCGTTCCAATATCGTCGGCAAACCGGTGGCGCAATTGCTACTGGCGGCGAACTGCACCGTGACCATCGCCCATTCGCGCACCCGCGATCTCGCCGATGAATGCCGCCGCGCCGATATCCTGATCGCCGCCATCGGCAAACCGGCATTCGTGCGCGGGGAATGGGTTAAAGAAGGCGCCATTGTCGTGGATGTCGGCATCAACCGCATCGCCGACCCGGCCCTGCCCGGCAAGACTCGATTGGTCGGCGATGTCGATTTCAAGGGCGCCGCCGCCCGCGCCGCCTTCATCACCCCGGTGCCGGGCGGCGTGGGGCCGATGACCATCGCCTGCCTGTTAAAGAACACCGTGCAAAGCGCGGAAAAGGCACGATAATATTTCTGATTTTCAGATGGAACCTGCGCGAAACTATATCGCTGCAAGCATTTCTGGTAGAATGCGGCAGTCATTAAAAAACGGAGATATTAAATGACTTATGACGGCGAAGTATACCAGACGTATCGCGGCAAAGACGGTGTATATCGCATTGCGGAGCCGGTTCAGGAGGCTTTCCAATCCGAGGCCGCACGGCAAACGCGCGTCTTTAAAAAAGCTGATCGTTCCATGATGGGCTGGGGCCTCGGCATTATGGCGGCGGCGGCCGTCATAGGGTTCGGCGTGCGCGCTGAAAGCATGCCCCTGACTTCTGAATTTCCAGATGGCCGAGACTATTCCGATAGCTGCATGCGCTCGAAAACGCCCAATATCGTCACCTTCATCGAACGGCTTAACCCCACCGCCCCGCGCGAACTTAATGGCGCGACGTGCCAATTTACCCTGACCTTTAACTGAATCTTCAGGGAAACCCCCTTGAAAACACAGCAAAAGCCTAATTAATTCGTTATAAACCAATAAAACCTATACTTCCTGAATAATCAGGCGACGTTATTTGCGCTTACTTTTTCAGGGGGATAGAGGATGGCTTTTGGCAACCAGTTCACACTCGGCGAAAACGGCAAGCCCACTTTGAGCCGCGCCGGCATGAAGGTCGCGCAGGCCGATGCCCCTGCTTCAGACGCGATCGGCAACCTCATCGATCAGGCGGCGACGGAAAAACTGCCGGTTGTTCCTATGGATCGCCCCGCCAATCTCGACAGCCTGAGAGCCCAGCAGGCGAAAGCCGACGGCATTCTGCCAAGCGACAAGTTGCCCGAAGTAAAACCCGGTGCCGATCTGCGCAAAGACATGAACAAAGCTCAGACTGCGGCCTTCAATAAGGCAATGAGCCCAGGATTCTAAACCGCCTTCGCCAGCACCGCGCCCAGCCTTTCGCCGAACGCGACGGGGTCGGTGAGCGTGTCGCCGTCCAGCAACCGCGCCTGATCGAACAGCAGCCACGCCACATCCTTGAGACTGTCCGCCGCGCCCGATTGTTTGGCGCGCGCCGCCATTTGCGCAATGAGGGTATGTTTCGGATTTACTTCGAGGATGCGTTTGCTGGCGTTGCGGATCTGATTATGCTGGGCCAGAAAACGTTCGAGATGGATATCGAGATCGCCTTCGTCGGAAGTGAGGCAGACGGCGGATGACGTCAGGCGGTCGGTAGCGCGCACATCCTTGATGGCGTCGCCGAGCGTGAGTTTCATCAAGGCGATCAAATCGGACATACCCTCAGCGGCGGGTTTTTCTTCTTCCTTCTTATCTTCGCCCGCGATTTTGCCGAGATCTTCGCCCGCGCGTGTAACCGACTTGAATGCTTTGTCGCCGAACTTCTCGACCGCGGCGGGCCAGAAATCATCGACATTGTCGGTGAGCAGAAGCACTTCCACATCCTTGGCCTTGAAGCCCTCGAGATGCGGGTTGCGCGCCAGTTTCTCGGCATTCTCGCCGCACAGATAGAAGATAGACTCCTGCCCCGGCTTCATGCGCCCGACATAATCGGCCAGCGACACCAAGCCGTCGGAAGCAGTCGAGCGGCAGCGCAGGAGTTTCGACAAATCTTCCCGGTATTCGGAAGATTCATAGAGACCTTCTTTCAGCACCGCCCCGAAATTCTCCCAGAATTTGGCGTAATCGCCGGGGTTATCGGATGCGAATTTGCCGAGGTCGGAGAGGACACGTTTGGTCAGCCCCTGTCGCATCTTGGCGATCATCGGATTATTCTGCAGCATTTCGCGGCTGACATTGAGCGGCAGATCCTCGCTATCGACCACGCCACGCAGGAAGCGCAACCAGGGCGGCACGAGCCCTTCGGCGGCGTCGGTGATGAAGACGCGCTTCACATACAATTTCACGCCGTGCTGGCGCTTGGGGTCGAACAGATCGAACGGCTTCATGCCCGGCACGAACAGCAGGCCGGTATATTCGATCACACCCTCGGCGCGCCAATGCAAAGTCAGCGCGGCGTCGTCATAGGCATGCGCGACGTGATGATAGAATTCCTTATATTGTTCGGCGGTGATATCGCTCTTGGACTGCATCCATAAAGCGCCAGCCTGATTGGCGGCCTTGTCCTCGCCATTCAGCAAAACCGGAATGCCGATATGATCGGAATATTTGTGGATAATGGCGCGCAGGCGTTCGACATCGAGGAATTCGTCTTCGTTTTGTTTCAGGTAAATGGTGATTTCGGTGCCGCGCGAGGATTTATCGGCTTCCTCAATGGAAAATTCACCGCGACCGTCGGATTCCCATTCCCACGATTCGTCGCTGCCCGCCTTGCGCGACACGACCTCGACCGCCTGCGCCACCATAAACGCCGCGTAGAAACCGACGCCGAACTGGCCGATCTGGCTGACATCGGCTTTCTTGGCATCGGCCACCTGCTGAAGAAAGGCGGCGGTGCCGGAACGCGCGATGGTGCCGAGATTTTCCACCAGCTCATCCCTCGTCATGCCGATGCCGTTATCGGAAATGGTTATGGTGCGGTCTTTTTTATCGACCGAGATGTTAATGCGGAAATCGGGGTCGTCGCCCAGCAGTTCGGGCTGCGTCAGCCCTTCGTAACGCAGTTTGTCGCAGGCGTCGGAGGCGTTGGAGATCAGCTCGCGCAGGAACACTTCCTTTTCGCTGTACAGCGAATGGACGACGATATCGAGCAAACGGCTGACTTCGGCGCGGAATTGCATTTGTTCGGCGGGCATGGGTTAACCTCTGGTTCTGGCGTGGATTCCTTAGGGAATATGGGGCGCATCAGGCCGTTTGCCAAGCCACGATTAGGTGTTTATTTACAGGGAAATACGGGGTATATCCTGCTTCCTTCGCGGAAGCGTGGCCGAGTGCCGCGGGCTTCTTAGGCCTGCAGATTTCTCAACCAGCTGTTTCCGTGTGGAATCTTGAATGCGGAGGGGTGGCCGAGTGGTTGAAGGCGCACGCCTGGAAAGTGTGTAAACGGGCAACCGTTTCGTGAGTTCGAATCTCATCTCCTCCGCCAATTATGCGCTAATTATATAATAATATCAATATGTTGGTTTGTTTATCAAACATCAGTCCCACAAATAGTCCCACAAATGAATTGCCGATAAGGTGGAACGACAGGACACATAGAGAAACGATTACAGCCCCCATTTTCTCATATCGTCGGCTTACAAAGAATCATTCTTGCACGGGTCGATGGGCAGCGCCCTCGCCAGTTGCTCTGACGCGCCGCCCCCTTCGGTGGGGTGACAGGGCATTACTGGCATGTTCGTATTACGAACACGGGATTGTATTACAACGTAATACGTCCAACACCTTGCAAAGCCTGCAACGGCTCTGCCTTCCTGTTCCAAGCAGAAATCTACGGCACCACAAGCGCGGCGCGTTGCAGGCAATTTCTACAAAATTAACCAAACCGAGGGAGGAAAGCGCCCTCATTCTGGATTCCATCGCGCCAATTTTTGCACAGGCAGCGGGTCTGCGCCGGGGCGCGTTGAAACGCCGCCGTTCTGGTTAGCAAAAATTACCCTGTCGGAGTCGTGCATACGCATCAGGTCTTTTGTCGGACGATAGGGCGATGTCAGAAAACATTTCCCCATCAAGAAATTTCCGCGCCGCGCCTTTATCTGCCGAGAACATCGTCACAGATTCCTCCCGCTTACGGCGGTTCTGCGCTAATCCTGCCTTACCTCGTCCCTGCGTCGATGCGGTGTCCACCATCCGTTGCAGACTTCGCAAGGAGTGGGTTGTTAAACGTTGTTAAACAACCCGCGTTTGTTAAACGCGCAAGGTGTAGGTTGGCACCCATTGTCTGCCAAACCCACAAATGGCAGACATTGTCTCCCATTTATGGTACATTAGAACACTTCTAAAATAGAGCGAGGTAGATGATGGCGCAGGGCAAAAAAACAGGCGGGCGCGTCGCTGGTACGCCAAACAAGGCGACGGCGCAAATCAAGACTCTCGCCGGAGCATACAGCGCCGAAGCTGTTGATATTTTGATTAGCGTTGCACGGAATGCCGATAGCGACGCCGCCAAGGTTGCTGCCTGTCGTGAATTGCTCGACCGAGGGCACGGCAAGGCATCACAGCGTCTTGATGTCGATGCGAACATCAATGCGGCCAACAATGAAAACGCCTTGTTAGAAGGCCGTCGTAGGGCAGCTGCAAGCCGTTTGGTGCCCAGCACTGCTTATGCTTCCACACCGACAGAATATGAAAACAACATTGAATAACATTGGTGGTGAAAATGGCGCAACGTAAAGGGCGGACAGGAAATCCAAATGGGAGACCGAAGGGCGTACCGAATAAGGTCACAAACGATCTTCGGGAAACTGTTGTTAAGTTCGTGAATGAAAACTCGCATAAGTTTCAAAGCTGGCTCGATGATATTCAGGCGGAACATGGTTCGCTTGAAGCCTTCAAGCGAGTTGAAGCACTTCTTGAATATGCGATGCCGAAGCATCAACGCATTGAGGTGAGCGGCACTAACGGGCTTCCGATGCAGGTTACCCTGCAGAGGGCATTCAGGCTCTTTCAAATCATAGCGATTGCCGATCAGCCGCATCGGACGAATCCATTTGTCTTTGCCATGATATTCATTTTGCTTTTCTGGCGGCAATTGATTAAACGCCGGATGCTTCAGACGGATGCGCCAGTAAATGACGTTTCCGTTTTTATCTGTGTACTCATGCAACGCTCGGAATTCAAAACCATCGCGGATAGCTTTTGAGGCAAACCGCAACGCAGCCTGCATAGGCGTTTCGGTTGGTTGGGTCATGGTTGAACCTCCAACGCGCCAAGCGCCTTGGCTGCTTCAAGGAAGCGAAGTTGATGACGCATCATGTGAAAGGCCAGAACGTCACCGCCATGCGCCCCACACGCCATGCAACGCCAGCCGCCGCTTTTGATGTTGACGCGCAGCGATGGGCTTTTGTCAGAGTGGAATGGACAAAGCCCGCTCCGCCATTCGCCTGCACCAACAAGACGCAATCCTTCGCTGGCAAAATATGTCGGCGGATTTGGCAGCTTATCTTTGCGAAATGCTTGAAAATTGGAGCGGTTTTTGTTATGTTGAACTAGGGTTTGGACTCATAAATCATAGCCAGAAAGCGACGATGGAGGCCAAGAAGACGGCAGCCATGAAGGTGTATGGCTGTCGGTCGTAGCGGGTGGCAACACGGCGGAAGTCTTTGAGGCGGCAGAAGAAGCGTTC
>JARLJC010000065.1 GCA_031291435.1 Alphaproteobacteria bacterium
AATCCGGTCGCGGGTATCTGGACCCCGGCGGACTCGGATTTAATCGAGAGATGGACATGATGAAATTACCTCCCTCCGCATGTTTTTTCTTCGCGGATTCATATGTGATCTCATCGAGATCGGACCTGCGGCCATGAACCCAAACGCCATCTTCAACACAGACATCCCCTTGCTCCCTCTGGCGCCAACTCACAGGCGCCGCGGCGCAAGTCGCCAACGTGCATCTGTCGCCATTCCGATGGCTGCGGGGGAGCGCTGCCTCAATTGATCTGCCGAGCCCGGTTTTCCCAATAGGTCTTGCGGAGTTCGTGCTTGATGATCTTCCCTGAGGGGGTCATAGGAAGAGCGTCGACGAATTCGATGGTTTTCGGGCATTTGTAGCCGGCGAGACGTTCGCGGCAGAAAGCCTTGATCTCGCCCTCCGTCGCGGTAGCGTCGGAGACGGGAACGATGATCGCCTTGACCGCCTCGCCCCAGACGTCATCAGGAATGCCGATGACGGCGGCTTGGGTCACGTCCGGGTGCTGGAGAATGACTCTCTCGACTTCGGCGGGATAAACGTTTTCGGCGCCAGTCACGATCATGTCCTTCAGGCGGTCGTGCAGATAAAGAAAGCCGTTCTTGTAATAGCCAAGATCGCCGCTGCGGAACCAGCCATCGGCGCGAAAAACCGTGGCCGTCTCCTGCTCCTTCTTCCAGTAGCCAATCGATACTGAAGGAGAGCGGATCCAGACCTCGCCAACGGTCTCGCCAACGACCTCTTCTAGCGAAATGGGATCGACGATTTTCATCTCTGTTCCCTTCAAAGCCTTGCCGACCGATTTCAGCAATTCCGGCCGATTGACAGGGTCGTGTTCTTCTGGAGTGAGAATGGTGAGGCCGAATGAAACCTCTGTCGCTCCATACATGCCGTACATGCCGCATTTGAAGGTTTGGAGCGCGTCGATCAGCACTTTCTCGCTGATGGGCGAACCGCCGTAAGTAATGCCCCGAAGATTCGAGAAATCTGTCGTCCTCGCGGCAGGCACGGCCAGCAACATCTGGATGACCGCCGGCACCGTCATGCCGTGCGTGATCTTGTATTTGGCGAAGTACTCAATAAGTTTTGCGGCGTCAAATTCGCGCGTGCCCACGCAATGACCGCCTTGCGACATGCAAAACAGCGACCAGACCATCCCGCCGACATGGAACAACGGCAGGCAGTTCAAATGGGCCGAACTCTCGAAGACGCCGAATGTCTGGGTGGCGGCCTCGATGAAGGACAGGATGTTGCGATTGCACAGCAACGTGCCCTTCGGCCTGCCTGTCGTGCCCGATGTATAGAGTTGCAGGCAGGTGTCCTCGGGGCCGGAGGAATAGCCGGTGTCCTCGGCTTTCTGTCGCGCGATCCAATCCTTGTAATTCTCATAGTCCGGATGATCGCCAATGGCGATGATTTTGCGAACCGACGGAAGCTGATCCTTGATCTTGGCCAGATGAGCGAAGAATTCGGTTTGAACGAACAGGATTTTAACGTCGGAATCGCCGAGAATATAGGCCATTTCTGGCGCAGCCAGGCGCCAATTGACAGCGACTTGAACCACCCCCATTTTTCGCGCGCCGAACAGCGTTTCGAAAATGGGGAAACCGTTCTTGTCGACGACGCCAATTCGGTCGCCCGCCACGCAGCCTTCCGCCAACAGCCCATTGGCGACAGCGTTCGAGCGGCGGTCCATGTCCTGATAAGTAAGCGTCACCTCGTCAAAGGTGACGCACGGATATTGCGCATGCAATCTTGCATGCGACCTCACCATGTCTTCAATAGTCGCTGCGTTCATGGCGCCCTCCAGGATAGCACTGTTCTGCAAGCCGAAATTTCTGCGATTTCGGTCGTTATTTGATCTGCTGGTTGATTTGCGAATGGAAGTGTTGAAGCCCCAGTTCATTGCGCCCGAAGATTATCTTGTCGTCTTTGACAAAAGGGGCCGCAGCCTGGACGGTCTTGGAGATTTGCCAATCCTCGTTCACCACCGTGTCGATCAAAATGCGCCAATTCTTGTCCCATCGCGCCTTGAAGTCGTCCTCCGCCATCCGAGCGGTCGTCAGCGACTGGATGCGCACTTTGCAGCGATTGGCTTTCTCGCCCGGGAATGATGTCCAGGTTTCGAAATGGTCACCTTGCCAAACGATGACCGTGTTGGGGAATATCTGGTAGTTGACGGCGACTTGGCTGAGGAAATCCTCCTTCGAGCCGCTCTGCCTGAATTTGTCGAAGGATTTGCGGACGCCGACTAGGCGACTATTGAGGCCGAACACATCGAAAGGCGAATATTTTCCGTAGATATACGGACCGATGCTTTCCGCATGCAAGAAGGCGAGGTGATAGACCTCAAGAAAGCCGTCGATCACGAACTTCCAACTCATGTCTTCCGTGAGCACAGTGTCGCGTTCGAGCACATAGCTCGACGGCGAATAGCTCGCCAGCTCCGCATCCAACGGCCCTAGATGCGCCGCCACGTCGATCGTAGCCCCCGGCGCATGCACCACCCAGATCAGGCCGTGCCGCTCCTCGACGGGTAGTTCGATCAAGCCGTGATCTTGTTTGCGAATATTTGGAAAGCCTTCGTCGCGCGGAATCTTGAGCAACGAGCCGTCGGACTTATAGGTCCAGGAATGGTAGGGGCAGACGAAAACCCTTTTCGAACCGCTTTTGGCGCTGCAGACCTGCGCGCCGCGATGGCGGCAGACGTTCAACCAGGCCTTGAGCGATCCGTCGTCTTGTCGGGAGACGATGATCGGCGTGCCGTAGTCGTTGCGGGTGATAAAATCCCCGCTCTTGGGCAGGCTCGACGAATGGCCGACAACGATCGGGAAGCGTTGGAACATCTTTCTTTCACGTTCCAGCCGCTCCGGGTCGCTATAGGCGGCGGCGGAAAAGAACATTTCCTGCGGGGCAAGTTTGGTGGCGTCGGCTTCATAATAACCGTTGATTTCGTCGATCAACCTGTCGCGAAGAACGTCTTCCATAGCTTTTCTCCCATTGCCCGAAAGGGGCGTCAACTCGAGTAAATCATCATACGTAGGAGAATTTTTTTGATTATTGGGCGCCGCTCAAAGGTGTGTCAATGCCGGCCCCGGCTTTAATGGATCAAATCATTTCCATCGTCGTCCGCCCTCATGGATGGGGTTCAGCCCTTGGCGAAAACCCGACGCATCCCTTCGATCCAGCGTTGCAGATTGGTCGCCTTCCGCAGCACATAATCTGCGACTTCGGGGTGGGGCAGAATAAGGAATGTGTCGCTTTCGACGCCATCCACAGCGTATCGGGCGACAAGCTCCGGCTCGATCACCGAGGCGCTCAAGGTCGCACTGCCCTTGTTGCCGCCGCTGATCGATTTTTCCAGCATGGGCGTGCGCACCGCCTGGGGGCAGAGCGCGCTGACGCCGATGCCCTTGCCGCCATAGGTGATCGACAGCCATTCAGCGAAGGCGACAGCGCCGTGTTTCGTCACGGCATATGGCGCCGCGCCGGGGCTCGTCAGCAATCCAGCGGCGGAACAGGTGTTGAGAAAATAGCCGCTGCCGCGTTCAAGCATCGCCGGCAGCAGATGCCGCGCCGCGTAAACCTGCGACATGACATTGATCGCCCAGGTGGCGTTCCAGGCGTTATCGCTCGCTTCGGGGCCGCCTGAGGTTGCGACGCCGGCATTGGAGCAACAGATGTCGACACATCCGAACTGCCCCACGGCCAGATCGATCACCCGGCGCACGTCGGCCTCGACTGAGACGTCCGCCTGAACGGCTATGGCGCGCGCCCCCATTTTTTCGACGCGCGACGCGACGACCTGGGCGCCGGCAAGATCGAGATCGGCGAGCGCGAGGGCCCGCGCGCCTCTGGCGGCCATCGCCAAAGCGAGTTCAGCGCCAATTCCCGCGGCCGAGCCCGTGACCAGGACGACCTTGTCTTTGATAAGCATCTGGCCTCCAACACGTGTCGCCCGAAGGGGCGTCAATAGGATTTCGGAAGCCCCAAAACCCGTTCGGCGATATAGCAGAGGATCAATTGCGGACTGATCGGCGCGATCCTTGGAACGAGAATTTCGCGCAGATAGCGCTCGACATGGAACTCCTTGGCGTATCCATAGCCGCCATGGGTCATGATGGCGGTTTCGCAGGCGGAATATCCAGCCTCGGCCGCCAGATACTTCGCAGCGTTCGCCCCGGCGCCGGCGTCCTGGCCCGTATCATATTGCCAGGCGGCTTGCATCGTCATCAGCCAGGCGGCCTGCAACTCCATCCAGTTGCGCGCGAGCGGATGCTGGATGGCCTGGTTCTGCCCGATGGGTCGATTGAACACATTGCGATCCTTGGCGTAAGTTGCGCCGCGCGCAAGGGCCAGGCTGCCGAGACCGACGGCCTCGGCCGCGAGCAGGACGCGTTCGGCGTTCATGCCGTGCAGGATGTAGTGAAACCCCCTGCCCTCTTCGCCGATCAAATCGCGGGCGGGAATGTCCCAGTCGGTGATGAACAATTCGTTCGAGTCGATGGCCTTGCGGCCCATTTTATCGATTTCATGGATGTCGATCGCCTTGCGATCCATGTCGGTATAAAAAAGACTGAGGCCTTCAGTCGGTTTCCTAACCTCGTCAAGCGGCGTCGTGCGCGCGAGGATCATGATTTTCTCGGCCACTTGCGCGGTGGAAATCCAGACCTTGTGTCCATTGACCCGGTAGGCGTCGCCCTGGCGCACCGCGCGGGTTTTCAACTGGGTCGTGTTCAACCCGACATTGGGCTCCGTCACGGCGAAGCAGCTGCGCACCTCGCCCTTGGCGACAGGCGGCAGCATGCGCCGCTTCTGCTCGGCGTTGGCGAAAGTGACGACGGGATGCAGTCCGAACACGTTGACATGAATCGACGACGCGGCGGCCATGCCCCCGCCGCTTTCGGCGACGGCGCGCATCATGATCGCCGCCTCCGTTATCCCGAGGCCTGAGCCGCCATATTCTTCCGGGATGCACACGCCCAGCCATCCGTCCGCCGCCATGGCCTTGAAGAAATCTATCGGGAACCCGCCCTTGCGGTCGAGCTGCAGCCAATAGTCATCCTTGAAAGTTTTGCAGATGCGGGTCACCGCGTCGCGGATCGCCTCCTGGCTGTCGCTAAGTTTGAAGTCCACTTTCGCTCCGTTCGTTAGGGCTGCGACGCCGACTGAGTTTTACGCCTGCAGCGCGTGTTCGCCGAGGCGCTCGCTGATCTCTGCTTCGCTGAAGCCTGCTTCGGCGAGGATTTCATGTGCGTGCTCGCCAAGATTGGGCGCGTGTCGGGCCGGCGTCGGCTGGGTCCGCGACCAGGTGCTGGGCACTTTCATGCTGTAGATGCTCCCCTCGCTCGGGTGTTCCGTGCGTTCGAAGAAGTTGGTCGCCTGGAGATGCGGGTCGGTGAAGAGACTTTCCAGCGTATGAAGCGGCATGACGGGAATGTCGGCGCCCTTCAGCAGCACCGCCCATGCCGCAGACGTCTTCTGTTTGAAGATCGGCAGCACTTCGCTATAGATGTTTTCGATATGCTTGGTGCGCGTGGAATGGTTTTTGAACCGGGGATCCTGCGCCAGATCGTCGCGCCCGATGAGGGCGAAGAACGACTTCCAGTGCTTGTCGTTGTAAATCAACGCGCAGATGTGGCCATCCTTGGTCGGATAGGGGCGCCGGTCGGCGGCGAGCAGGCGGGCGTAACCGCCCGCGTCGAGCGGCGGATCGAAGGTCAGGCCGCCCATGTGATCGCCCATCACCATGCTGACCATGGTTTCAAACATTGGAACGTCTATGCGCTGGCCGAAGCCGCTTCGATCGCGATGGTAGATCGCCGCCAGGACGCAGTTGACGGCGTGAAGTCCTACGACGCGGTCCGCGATGGCGATCGGAATGTATCTCGGCTGCTTGTCATCGCCCAGCGCCATCAGCGACGACAGGCCGGACGCGCCTTGCATCATGTCGTCATAGGCTGGCTGACCGGCGTAGGGGCCATCTTCGCCATATCCGTAAACGCCGACATAAATGATTTTCGGATTGACCTCGGCCAAAGTTTCGTAGGCTAGGCCAAGCCTCGCCATCGACTTCGGCCGCACATTGTAGAAGAGCACATCGCAGGTCCGGGCGATCCGCAGCAGGTCGGCGCGTTGTCCCGGGTCTTTCAGGTCAAGGACGATGCTTCGCTTGCTGCGATTGACGTTAAGGTAGAGGCCGCCCATTCCGGGATGCCGCGCTTCGCCGATCTGTCGGACGATATCGCCATCCGGCGGCTCCACCTTGATGACGTCGGCGCCCATATCGCCCAAGAGCTGGGTGGCGTAGGGGCCCATCAGGACGCTCGACATATCCAGTATGCGCAAACCAGCGAGTGGTCCCATCTATCGTTCCCCTGTCGTCGTCCAAAGACCCAGCGCAAGGCCGATATTTAATTCATGATCATGAATTGTCAATTCAAAAATTTCGGCATTATATCTAATTACACGGCTATATAGGGGTTTATGATGGATATATCGCGGTGGTGTCATATTGACGAACCTATCGTCCAGATATATGGACATAATAAATAGATTGAATGAATTTGCCGCCTCCGGTGAACCCCGGCGGACTTGGCTATCGGCTTCAGGGGGATGGAATGGCGGAAGCAAAGCAAAGCGGTTCGGCATTGGGTGAATTTCCGCAAGGGGTGGCTGTGGTCATTGGCGGCAGCGGCGGAATCGGCAAGGCCGTGAGTCTGCGGCTGGCCGAATGCGGGTGCAGCGTGGCCTTTTCCTACAACAGGAACGTCAAGGCCGCCGAGGAGCTTGCCGCGAAGCTGAAGGACATAGGCAGGGACGCCTATTATGCTTCGCTCGACATCTCCAGCCCGGAGGCGACCCAGGCCTTTTTTGACGTCATCAAGGAAAAGTTCGGCCGCATTCACACTGTGGTCGTGGCCACGGGCGCCAATATCAGGATGGCCTATATCGCCGACGTGACCTTTGAAGAATGGCGGAACACCATTGATGGTGACCTGAACGGTTTCTTCAATGTTATCAAGGCCGCGATCCCGGTATTGCGTCAAGGTGGTGGGTCGATTGTCGGACTGACTTCAGCTGCCCTGGTCCGGCATTCCCCCCAGGATATTCTCTCGACGGCGCCCAAGGGCGGCATAGAATCTCTCATTCGCGGCATTGCGCGCGAAGAGGGGCGATATGGCATACGCGCCAATTCGGTCGCGCTGGGCGTGATCGACGCCGGCCTGATGGATCGGGTCTGGAATCAATTGACGCCGCAATTCGCCCAAGCGATGAAAAGCAGCGCCGCGCTGCGGCGAATCGGCACGGCGGACGAAGCCGCCGACGCCGTCGTTTTTCTCGCTTCCTCCAGGGCCTCTTTCATCACCGGGCAACGTCTGGTTCTCGACGGCGGCTATTCTGTCTAGCACGGTAGGAAAAGGCCCGGGTTCAATGAGCTTCAGGATCGCGCTCAATTTCGAAGACGGCGTGACGCGCTTCATCACTTGCGCGCCGGGTGAGACCGTCGCCGAGGCTACGATTCGGCAAGGCGTCAGGATTCCACT
The DNA here is from genome assembly GCA_031291435.1 of Alphaproteobacteria bacterium. GTDB lineage: Bacteria > Pseudomonadota > Alphaproteobacteria > UBA9219 > UBA9219 > CAIXLI01. Next base: position 7,567 of record JARLJC010000065.1, read on the forward strand.
CGATTGCCGCGAAGGCGCCTGCGGAACATGCAAATCCTTCTGCGAATCGGGCCGGTTCCTTCTGTCCGACTATCTGACCGATGCGCTTTCGGATGATGAAAGGGCGGAGGGATTTGTGCTGCCCTGCAAATTGCGGCCGAAGTCGGATTGCGTTCTGATCATTCCCGCGGCGTTTTCCACGAGCGGCCCGGGCGCGGAAGATAGGGAGGTCGTCGCGACGATCTCGGCGCTCGACCTGCTTTCCCCAACGGTCATCCGTCTTGTTCTGACTGGACCGGTCGTTGCGGCGCTGGATTTTCTCCCGGGCCAATATGCCAGGATCTTCATTCCCGACAGCGTCGAGTCCCGAGCCTATTCGTTCAGTTCGCTGGCGAGAGACGGTCATGTCAAATTTCTGATCAAGAACATCCCGCAAGGGAAAATGAGCGGGCGCCTCGCCCGCTCCGCCAAAATCGGAGACGAATTGCGCTTCACCGCGCCTTACGGCAGCTTCTATCTTCGCAAGGTCGAGCGTCCGCTGCTGTTCATCGCCGGAGGGACCGGGCTCGGCCCTTTTCTCGCCATGCTCGAAACGTTGGAAAACAACAAGACGGCATTGCCGGTACGGCTGGTCTATGGCGTCAACACCGACGAGGATCTGGTCGAATTGGCGTTGCTGGCGAAATTCAAGGAGACGCTGCCCGATTTCACATTCGTCGCCTGCGTTGCGTCTTCTGCGGATGCGGGGCGCGTCCGGGGCGTCGTGACGGATCATCTTCCGCCAAAAGAATTTTTTGAATTGAACGCGGATGTCTACGCCTGCGGGCCGCCGCCCATGATCGCGGCGGTGGAAGCTTATTTCCGCGCGTATGATATCAAGTGCGCGAACCTGTATTACGAGAAATTCTTGCCGAACGTATAGAGCCTCACGATTTCTGGCGGCGCGCGGGCCGCGACGCAGCGCGCGCCCAAAGCCGGCTTTCGGACAAATGCTTCAAGGACGTCTAAGCAAACATGCCGCGGCAAGCCGCGCATTTTTGCCTAGCTGTCGAGCTTTGGTCATGACGTCGCAATTTTGCCATGGACGCAAGGTCAGCGGAACGATCACCGACGCTGGAGCACGCGAACGACCTTTCCGAAGATCGTTGCAGGCGCTCCGAACTCTCTGCACGGACCCACTTCACAAAATCTAACCGGCTGGCGGCGATCAAGATGCGGCGTTCCGGATTCGGTTTCATCCGAGTCGCCGACGCTAAACCGCTCGTCTGATTTCCACGCGGAAAAGTCCTCGCACATTTTTTGTTGTGCGTCGCGGAGAACATTCACCCAAAACTCGCCGCCGGGAACCAGGGCGGGGTACTGACTGAAGTCCCGCGAGCTCCGGAGTTCGGACGACCGCCTGAATCAGCATTCCCAAGTCTAGGATTGTTATCCCGCCTCATCGTCCCCATGTAAATATTTAAACGGATACTACAACTCAGCTGGAGGCAATATCATGAACTCTAACACTATGGCTCGCCTTATGCTTGCATCGGCGCTTTTTGTTGGCGCCGGCCAATCTCTACGCGCTCAAGGATATGACTCGGCAGTTTTGCCTCAAGCGGCGATCGAATACCCAGGATTAAGCTCGCCGCGGGAGCCGGTATCTTTGGCGCGTTACGACAGTTCCTGGCGCCACAAATGCGACGGCGGCAGGAAATTTGATCACCGCGGCGGATGCGAGGGCGGCGCTGGCGTGAGTGGAAACAGGCATTGGCGGTGGGCTCCCGACCCAGAGTCTGACTCGGGCGGCGTGGATGTCATGTAATAGTGGCGGCTGCCCGTTTGTCGACAATACAGCGTCGATGAAGTTTGAACTGATCACGACCGGCGAACGACAATGCGCCCGAGGCCGTTCGGTGAATTGGGATTTCGCCAAATGGCCTCGAGCGCTATCTTCCAGTAAAGGCCGCCTTGCGTTTTTCAACGAAAGCGACAGGGCCTTCTCTGCGTCATCTCTTTAGGGGCAGCTCAATTTGGGCCCGAGCCAACTTCAAAAAGGAACTTCGCAGCCGCCGCGAAGATTATGCGATCAGGATCGGCGTGATCGCCGCCCCACCTTACGGCGACGTCGCGCGGGCTGACGCGGCAGAGAAAGCCCGGGCTTTTAGCCGGGCCTTCTCTTGGCGCCGAGGCTGCGATCAATATTTGGCGGCCACGACCTTAGGGGCCTCGCTTTCGCCGCTAAGCGGAACGACCACGCGCGCGTAACACAAATCGCCGCCAGCGTAATTTTGGGCATAAAACACATGATCGCACCAGCCGGTTATGCTGAGTGGACCGAAGTTGTAACCCAGGACGAGGCCTGCGCCATAGGCGCCCATGCGATGCCCGTTCGCGGCCGCTTCCGGCCCATAGAGCTGGGCGACCGCGGAGCCGCTGTCGTTCTGCACCTGAGTCTGCGTGAAGCCATTGACGCCAACGGTCCATTTGTCGATTTTCTTGGAAATCGTCTCTTCGGTGCCAAACACGTTGCCGGTTCTGTAGTCGATAATCTGATCAGGTGTGTTCGTGAGGTAATAGATTCTGGCGCTTACATTCCAGCCATCGTGCAGCCAGCTTAAGGACAACGCCGTGTCAACCGTGAAGAAGTTGACCGCGGTAATATTTCCACCAGGCACGACAAACGGGTTTCGGTATGTTCCCGTCGGGAGAACGACGGCGACGCGGGCGTCCAAGAAGAAATTATTGCCCAGCGCCCAAGAGAGGTTCGCCGGCATGAGGACCGTGCCAAACAATCCCGCGCCTCCAAGGGCAAGCGACCCGTTAGGCGTTGGCACACGCGTGTCGATTATGTCGAACGCTTGGGCGATGCCGACTGCGTATTTCGCGCCAAACACCTGCCATGGCGTCACCCAAACCAGCTCCGGCACCTCGACGACAATGTTGGACTTTACGTCTGTTTGCTTGCCCCAATTGGTCGTGTTCGGGTCATTGGTGGCAACGGCGCTCAGATTGACGAAATACCATCCAGGACCAGGTAACGCGCCTGTGGCTAAACCGCCGTCGGCGGCATAGAGTTTCGCCTCCCAGGTTTCCGCGGCTAACGCTTGCCCGCAGCCAAGACCGATCACCGCCGCGACAGCCGCAAAATATGTAAGTTTGCTCATTGGACTCCATCCTCCCTAGCTCCTCGCCGCCATTTCTGTCGTTTCGAGGCCGTCAGCCGCTCACTGATTCAACGACATTTGGTCTCGCGGACTGCCGTTCGTTCTCATGATTAGGGGAAAAAAAATGAACTTTGGGGAGGCTGCCTCAATATGGGGAGGACAATTGATTTCATTATGATTGTTGCGGATATATCACATGTATCCCGGTAAAAACGTCGGTCCCGCGGGCGCCCTGTTGAGGCCAGATCAGCAAGGGCCACACGCTTCGCGCAAGTTCATTTTAAATTGTCGACCGCCCCCAAACTCGGTCATCGATCCCGATCACCGAGGGCGCAACGAAGCGCGGATTTCCCCGTCGTCTCCCGACGCGCAACGCCGCATCCTTGCTGAATTGACGTCATCGCGCGCAGCGCGAAACGGCGCCCGGCCGGCCACGCAATGCAAGTCCGGGACAATGGGTGATGTGATCGCGCCGCGCCGTTCTTCGCGCCCATGGCGCCGGCACGTTCTTGTCAAAGCGATCGGCGAATGCGGCGGCCGCAAAGAACGGCGTCGCAATGAATCCGGGGCGCCGGGATGACGATTCGAACGGGCCTTTTGGCGATGGGCAAATCCGTCAGCAGACGCCGACACCGACTTTGGATTAGGAAAAAAAATCCGGCCCGCAGTCCCGGCGCTGGCTGGTTTTTCCGGCGGGTCGCACCATGATCGCCGCGCCGACCGGATCATCACTGACGGATTCAACAACGAAGCCGTTTGGCGCCAAACTCGACGCGCGGAGGGCGGCTTGCATGGCATTGATTCCCTATGAGGAAACAATGCCAGCTGGCGCCTGAACTTCGTCAAAATTGAATCGGAGCGAATGTTGGACGCCGATCGGGCGTCATTTTTGCGCGCCGATTGACACAGAGGCGCGCGGGTCCTTTCCGCTATTCTATTAGAGCTTCCAGCGCCCGCGCAGGACCGCGCGTTTTGGCCTTTACGGCGGTCTCTTTGTTGATTTCGGTGTGGAAATGCTGGAGCCCAAGTTCGTTGCGCCCGAAGATCACCTTGTCGTCCTTGACATGCTGCGCCCCCGCCTGGACCGTCTTGGAGATGCCCCAATCCTCGGCCACGACCGTATCGATCAGAATCTTCCAGTTTTTGTCCCAACGCGCGGTGAAATCTTCCTCGGCCATTCTAGCCGTGGTCATCGACTGAACGCGCACGCGGCAATGTTCAGGCTTGTCACCGGGATAGGCGGTCCAGCTTTCGAAATGATCGCCCTGCCACACGAGAATGGTGTTGGGGAAAAGCTGGTAATTGACGGCGACCTTTTCGAGGAAATTCTCCGGATCGCCGCCGGTTTCCCGATACCGGTCGAATGATTTCCGGATGCCAACAAGGCGGCTGTGCTTGGCAAAGGCGTCGAAAGGCGAGTACTTGCCGTAGATATACGGGCCGATGCTCTCAAAGTGGAGATAGGAGATGTGGTACACCTCCAGAAATCCGTCGAGTACGAACTTCCAGTTCATGTCTTCTTCGAGCACCACGTCGCGTTCAAGGACGTAATCCTTGAGCGCGTAGCTGGCGAGCTCCTCGTCCAACGGGCCGAGAAACGCGGCGACATCGATCGTGGCGCCCGGCGTGTGAACAACCCAGATGAAGCCATGACGCTCCTCAACCGGCAGTTCGACGAGCGCATGATCGGCCTTGTTGGTATTGGGGAACCCCTCCTCCCGCGGAATTTTCAGCAGCGAGCCGTCGTTCTTGAACGTCCAGGAATGATAGGGACAGACGAATGTCTTCTTCGCGCCGCTCTTGGTGTTGCACAGGCGCGCGCCCCGATGCCGGCAGATGTTTTGGAACGCCTTAAGCGAGCCGTTTTCCTGGCGCGAGACGATGACGGGGATGCCCACCTCGTCACGCGTGAACATGTCGCCCGGCTTTTTCAGGCTGGACGAGTGACCGACCATCACCGGAAAACGGAGCAGCATCGCGCGCTCGCGTTCCCACTGGCCCTTGTCGTAATAGCCCGAGGCCGGAAATTCCATCTCCCGCTCGGAGAGCTTGGTCGTGTCGGCTTCGTAATAGCCATTGATTTCTTTGATCAGGTTTTGGCGCAGGCAATTTTCCATGATTTCCCTCCGGACCGTTCAAATTTTCGATTTGTTTCCATTTATGATACTACGAAGTATTATTTTTGTGATCGCCTGGCGCTTTGATGCAAGTCAATTCCAGACATCCGGGGATGGCGTCGTTCGATCAAGTCGCGCGCCAGCGGTCAGATGGTGCCGCGTTCGAAAGCCCTACCGACCAGTCGATTGAAAGGCTGGAGCGCCGCAACGGGCGCCGGGCTACAAGCTGGCAAACCGTCGTGGTCGAGGACTTGCAGATATCGAGGTGAAGCGTCTCGCCCTTGGCCCGGCCTGGACAATGGCGACGCGCGATCGTTCGGATACGTTATCGAAGGAATGGCCCGCTGAAGAATGGCCAGCCAACGGAATCGGGGCGCGCCAGCCTGTTGACGCGCCCCCGTACGATGGTTGCTCAGGAGAAGTTGAAGCCGCTGTAATTCGACTGAGCCTGCTCCGCCAGCCGTTTGCGGTAACGCGGCGCGCCCCCCATATAGATGAGGTAACGCGGCTTGTACTCACGGTCGAGGTTGGTGTTGTAGCCGCTGAACCACGACTTTTCCTTGCCGAGCAAGGCGCCATCGCCCATCTTGATGACATGCTCTAGCCACGCGTCTTCGAGTTCCTGCTTCGGCTCGATCTTCGTGTAGCCGTTGCCGCGGATGTATTCGAGCAGCTCCGACCACCAGTTGATCACCTCCTCGATGCCGCGCGGGAAATTCTGTCCCGCCGAGCCGCTCTGCGGCCCCGCCATCGTCAGCAGATTGGGAAAGCCGGTGGTCATGACGCCAAGCGCGGTTAGCGGGCCATCGGCCCATTTGTCGCGCAAATATACGCCGTTTTCGCCGACGAAATCGATGCGGTCATAGGCGCCGGTGATGGCGTCAAAGCCGGTGGCATAGATGAGTAGGTCGAATTCATATTCGCGATCGCTGGTCAGAACGCCCTTTTCGGTGATCTCCAGGATCGGCGTTTCGCTGATGTCAACGAGATGCACGTTGTCACGATTGTAGCACTCGTAATAATTGGTTTCGAGGGGCACACGCCGCGTGCCGAACTGGTGGTCCTTGGGAATCAGCTTTTCAGCCAGGGCCGGGTCATTGATGCGCTCGCGGATCTTGGCGGACATGAAGCGGGTGAACTCAGCGTTGGCCGTTGCGTCCATGAGGATGTCGCGGAAATTGCCGAGCCATTTGCCAAAGCCCGGCGCTGCGTAGAGTTGCTCCCAGAACGCCAGGCGCTCCGCTTCCGGCACATCGAAAGTGGCGCGGTCGTCCGGCCCATGGATGAAGCCGCCGGGCGTCTGCGCGCAACGCGCGAAAATCTTGTCGTAGGACGCGCGGATTTCCGCCATTTCTTCCTTGGTGATCGGCCGGTTGCGCAGGGGAGCGCACCAGTTGGGCCGGCGCTGGAAAACGGTGAGGTCGGCAACCTTGTCAGCGATTTCGGAAATGATCTGGACGCCGGTCGAGCCGGTGCCGATGATGCCGACACGCAGGCGCGCAAAATCCAACGGCTCGCTCGGCCAGTCGAAGGTATGGAACGACTGTCCCTTGAACTTGTCCATACCCTTGTAGCGAGGGCGGGTCGGCGCCGAGAGCACGCCGATCGCCGTCACAAGGAAGCGGGTGGTGTATTCGCGCCCGTCGGCGCACAGGACCGTCCATGACCGGTTCTCTTCGTTGTAGCGGGCTGACGCGACGCGCGTGTTGAACTGGATGTTCTTGCGCAGATCGAATTTCTTGGCGACGTATTGAAAATACGCCTCGGTTTCAGGCTGGCCGGCAAAGCGCTCCGACCAGTCCCATTCGTCCAGCAGCTCCTTGGAGAACGAATAGGCATAGGTGAAGCTTTCCGAATCGAACCGGGCGCCGGGATAACGGTTCCAGTACCAGGTCCCGCCGACATCGCTGCCCGCCTCAAGGGTCAGGAACTTGATGCCCATCTTTTGCAGCCGATAGGTTTGGTAAAGTCCGCAGACGCCGGCTCCGATGGCGATGACTTCATAATCCAGAGGCTGGGCGTGCCACGCCGTGCTCTTGGTCTCTTTTGTCAGCGAAGGCATTCCAGTCTCCGTAGCGATGTTTTGGGACGAGATTCGCGCGCGAGCGCGAGACGAAATTGCCGATTTGGACCGGCGACGCGGTCGTTAATAATACTACGTCGTATGATAATAGCAGGCTCGTTTTATGGCAAGCGGCTGCATAGCGCAAGCCGTCACTTCCACTTCGAATTGCTGGGCCTGCCCATGACGGTAATTTCGCGTGTTGTCAGATTCGGCCGCCCAAGTCCGAAGCCTGGCGCGGCCATTGGGACCGGCGGAGCGAGAACGCTACCGTAAATTTTATTGTCGCCGCCTCGCTGCCGTCCCAAATCGGTTGCGCGTCGATCGCGCCAGGTGTTCGATCCCGGAATTGACGGCGCAATCCCATCTCCTGAATGGAAGGATCCCCATGGGTAAATTCTTCGTGGCGACGCCACAACGACAGAGGCGGTCCGTCGAGCGATATAAGATAGTCAAGCGAGCCTGAAGACGCTCGCTAGGCGTTACGGAATCAATCAGATAATTGTGTCGAAGTGGAAAAAGCGGACGGCCTGCTCTGATCTGAAAACAGACGCCAAAGAGCCAAGATCAGCAGTCCCGACGTTGGACGAAGAGGCCATCCTTGCAGTCTTTCGTGAGCACGCGTTGCTTGCGCTCGATGACTGCTTCTACGCCTTCCTTGCAGGCGACGATTCCGCATCTCGCGCACTCTCGCCTGCATCGCTGCTTGCGACGCCACGGCGCCTCCCCGCTGCTAAAGGGCGATGGCGACAAGACCGCCAGGGAAACATTCAAGACTTATCCTACCCACGAGCACATTCGCCTTCCCTCAACCAGTGAAGGAAACCGGAAGAGAGATCCCCAGCGCGCATGGCGCGAACAATGATTTCGAGCATCGATCGAGGCCGGGCGCACGTCATTTCGTTTCCCGACGCGATCGAGGCTCGTCGTCGCCGTCGTTTCAAATTATCTGCCGGTAAAGACAGGCTTTCGTTTTTCGGCGAAAGCGCGGGGCCCCTCGGTCGCGTCGTCGCTCTGATAGACCTTTTCGAAAACCTTGTGGGCGAGCCGAAGCGCCTGCGTTTGCCCGTTCTCGTTCGACAGGCGGATCATTTCTTTCGCCGCGGCGACCGTCAGCGGCGCATTGGCGGCAATTTTCTGCGCCAATTTCAGCGTGAACGGCAGCAATTCCGCCGAGGGGACAACATGATTGACGAAGCCGATCGCCTGGGCGCGCTGCGCATTGATCGGGTCTCCCGTCATGAGAATTTCCATCATAACGCGCTGTGGGATCAACTGCGTCAGCGGAACGGCCCAAGGCATGCCTCGCCCCACCTTGGCCTCGGTGATCGCGAAAGTCGCATTCTCGCTGGCGACACAGAGATCGCACATTTGCGCCATGAGAAAACCTCCCGCGAAGGCGATGCCATTGACCGCCGCGATGACCGGCTTTGCGACTTTCACATTGTCGCCGAGGATAGGCAGAAATCCAGGTGGCGGAATGGTCATCCCCGTGGCGGCGACCTCCGTCAGGTCCGCGCCGGCGCTGAAGGCCCTGTCGCCGGCGCCCGTGAGGATCGCCACGCGCTGGCCCGATTCCTCGAAGCGGCGCCAGGTGGCAAACAGCAACGCGCGGACTTCGGCGTTGAGCGCATTATGCTTGTCTGGTCGGTTGATCGTGATGACATCGACGGCGCCATGGTGTTCATGTTTCACGACGGTCATGGCTTTACTCCGAATTTAAACCGAATTGGTCGGCGAATGACGGCCTCGCGCGCCTTTCCTTGAAAGGCGCTCTAATCCAATATCTTGCGCGCATAAGCAGAAAGCTCGTCGCGCACGTCCGGATGCGCTATGGCGATCATCGCCTCCGCTCTTTGCGGCAGGCTGCGTCCGCGCAATTCGGCCGCGCCAAACTCCGTGACGATGATATCGACATCGCTGCGGGCCGTCGTGACCGGTCCACTTAAACGGCTGACGATCCGGCTTTTTTTCATTTTTCCCGCGACCGAGGAAAGAGCAATGATCGATCGCCCGCCCTTTGCTCTGTGGGCGCCGCGCACATAATCCACCTGTCCGCCCGCAGCGCCTATGTTCACGCCGCCAATCTCTTCCGAATTCACCTGTCCCGACAGATCGACCTCAATGGCCGAGTTGATCGAGATCAGGTTGGACATGGATGCGAGAACGTCCGCCCCATGCGTATGACGGACCGTGTGCATCAGAATCTCCGGATTGTTGTCGGCGAATCTGTAAAGCTTTTCCGTTCCCACCAGATTTCCGGTGACGGTAAGTCCACGATCCCTGGGCTTGCAGGCATTGGTGATGACGCCCCGCTGCATGAGATCGACAATGCCATCGCCAATCATGCCCGAGTGAACGCCGAGATTGCGGCGGTCGGCAAGCAGATCGAGAATGCCGTCCGGAATCGCGCCGATCCCCATTTGCAACACGGCTTCGTCGCCGATGTAATGCGCGACATTTCTGGCGATTGTCGTTTCGGTGTCGTTCAGCGGCCGTGCGGCCACCGAAAGCACGGGGCGATTGGTCTCCACGATGAAGTTCAACCGCTCCGAGGGAATGCGGATCGCTCCCCTGGTGCGCGGCGCCGCCGCGTTGAGTTCGCCGATGACGACGCGTGCGCGCTCCACCGCCGTTACGATATAGTCGCTTGTCACCGCATATTCGTAAAAGCCCTTTTCTTCGCTGGGCGCGATCTGGACGATCGCGACGTCGGAGGGGATGAGGCCTTCCTCAATATATTGCGGCACGGCCGATATATGGATCGGTAATATCTCGAGCTTTTTGGCGGCCGACAGCCTCTTGTTCGCGCCCACTCCGCCGATGGCGGCGATGCGGACGCAGTCGGCATGTTCAGGCGTGACCGTTTCGGAGAACGAGGCGCCGAGGAAAATCGAAAAGGATCCGATGAATTTTCTTTGCTCCATCAAACGCGTGGTCAATGGCGTCGGCTCCCCCGTCACCTGGCTCCAGATCACGCCGTCGCCGGGCCGCACGATGCGCGAAAAATCAAGGTCGTCGAGGGAGATGAAGCTGGGCGATGTCACGACGCCGCTCCTTCTGGAACACTGGCGATTATGGCGCGCGCCCGTTTGACCAGAGGCTCGTCGATCATCTGGCCTTCGAAGGAAATGGTTCCGCGACCCGCAGCGACGCCGGCTTCAAAAGCCGCGAGAAGGCGTCTGGCGTGGCCGATCTCAGCCGCGCCAGGGGAAAAAAGCCGGTTGGCCAATTTGACCTGGGCCGGATTCAGACAGATTTTTCCGTCATAGCCAAAGCTTCTGCCGCGACCTGAATCCTCGACAAATAATTCATCATCATGAATTTCTGTTACAGCCATATCGATAGCTGCCATGGGCGCGCTCTTGGCGACCAGCACGACATGCTGACGCGCATGGATCACTTCTAGACCGGAACGGGAGCGCTGACCGCCGAGTTCGGCGATCAAGTCCTCGGCGCCGAAATAGACCGATTCCATCCGGCTGGCGACGCTGGCGATGATTTGAAAGGCGAGCACGCCGCGCAACGATTCGACTCCGCCGACGATACAGAACGGGCGATCGCCCAGTGATTGGTCGATCATGGCTTCAATAAAGCGGATATCCTCCGCTTTCTCGATTTTTGGCACGACGATTCCGTCGACATCGCAGGCCAGGGCAGCTGCCAGGTCGCGCTCCGCCGCAGCCATTGAACCCGTGTTGATGCGCACCAGCAGCCGGCCCGAGAGCGGCTTTTGGCGCGCGCTCGACGTCGCTTCGCGCAAATGCTCCCGCGCCCAGTCCTTTTGATCCTCCGGGGTGCCGTCCTCAAGGTCGATCACGTAATTGTCTGCTTCAAACCGATGAAACTTGCCGATCAAATCGTGCCGATTCGCCGGCGCGAAGAACAGGCTTCGCCAGCCCCCATTGGTCATTTGTTCATCCTTATGAAAAATTAGTCCAAGAATTATCGGGAAACTTGGGGGTGGTCAAGTCCGCCGGAGCCGCGCGACGCCGTGGCCACTTGTCTCCACTGCGGTTCGACACTAGAAAAAAGAGTCATCATACTGCGACAAATAATGGATAGGTGAGCGTGGCCCGGCCCAAGCAGCAAAACAAATCGGCAGGCGCGCGCGCGGTCGCGGACACCGGTGTCGAAACCCGCCGCGAGCGGATCATCGAAGCGGCCGCCGAAGCTTTCATGACGGACGGCTTCGCAGCCACGACGGTCGATCGGGTGGCCGACATATTGGGCTGCACCAAGGGGCTGATCTATTACGAATTCAAGAACAAGACTGATTTGTTCCTTGAAATTCACAAGGTCGCGATGGTCGCCAATTTCGGCGTCGTCGAGCCGATCTCGCAGGAGCCGATCTCGCCGACCGACCGCCTCGCCAAAATGGTTCTGGCCCATATCTCCGCCATTACTGACAGACTGCCGTATCAGCGTGTTTCTGTGATGGGCATTGAAATGCAGCTTTCCGGAGCGACGACGCCTGAGCAACGGAAAGTCCTGGATGAAATCGTCCAGATGCACCGCGACTACGAACAGGTCTTCATATCCGTGTTGGAAGAGGGAATGGCGACGGGCGAATTCCGCAGCGGCGACGCGCGCCGCAGGGTGAAGCCTTTGCTTGGCGCTTTGAACTGGATGCCGATGTGGTACCGACCGAAGCATCATGGCGGTCAGGCTGGCAAGAAGGCCATTGTCGAGGAAATGTTGGGTTTTGTGCTGCACGGCGTCGCGCGGAACATGGCGTAAACAGGCACCCGGTTCGAAAGCGTCGAGATTGGTCCGGTCGCCGGCGACTTACCGATTGACTTGAGCCTGTCTATCGTTGAAGCGGTTTTAGCGTGGGTTTTCGGCAGGAACGTCAAGATGCAAATTCGGCAAGCGCGGCAGGTTCTCGAACTCCTGGAATATTTCGCGCAGCGCAAGGAGCCGGCGACCCAGGCCCAGATCGCCGATCATTTTGACTGGCCCCGGTCAAGCACTTACAACCTGGTCGAGACCTTGACCGATACGGGCTTTCTGTTCCAGCCCATCTCGCGCGGTGGCTATTATCCCACGCCCCGCTGGCTCCTCCTCGCGCAGGCGATCACAGAAGCGCAACCGCTGCCGGAAGCGCTACACGCTCTGGCGGCTGATCTGACCCGCGAAACCGAGGAGACGACGATCATCGGCGGGCCCGCCGGGACCAGCGCAGTGTTTCTGCACACCGTCGAATCGGAACTGCCGGTGAGATATACCGCCAAGGTCGGACATTGCGTTCCGATCCACATGACCGCGACCGGCCGGGCGATCCTGAGTCAACTGCCTGAGAAAGAATTCGCTTCGATTATTCGGCGCGTTCGTTTCGAGCGCTTTACCGATACGTCGCTTCTCAGCGTCGAAGAGGTCGAAAAGGAAATGCAAAAGGCCAGGGAGCGCGGTTGGCACGAAAATCTCGCCGGCCACAAGACGGACCTGTATGGCGTCGGCCTGCCGCTCACCATCGATGGTCGCCACCTCAGCGTCGTGGTCGCCGGCCCGAAGTTTCGCATGGAGCATCGGATGCCGGAAATCGCCGAAATCATGAAGCGCGCTATCGCGCGCTATGGGTTCGGCGTGAAAGCCGACGAAAAGAAAGCGACCTGACGCCGCAGCTTCAACTGAAGATCGCCAACCCATTGTCGAGCACAACAAGTCCGCGGTCGCTGGATTGGCAGCGAAAGCGGATATCCGTCCCTTGCTTGAAGAAGTGGGTCTCGATCGTCTCGCCGGGGAAGACCGGTTTACTGAACCTGACGAACAAATATTTCAGCCGTTCGGGTTCGTCGGGCGCATAGGTATGAATCAACGCCCGCGTCGCGACGCCCATCGTGCACAGTCCATGCAAGATGGGCCGGTCGAAACCGGCTTTCTTCGCGGCGACTGGATCGGCATGGATCGGATTGTAGTCGCCGCTCAGGCGATAGACGAGGGCCTGCTGCGGCAGCGTCTTGATTTGCAGGGATCTTTCCGGCTCCCCATCGGGAATGCGGCCGGGGAATTCCGGTGGCGCTCCAAAGGAGCCGAAACCGCCGTCCCCGCGCAGCATGAGAACGCTGCGAACGGTGGCGATGAGTTCGTTGGATTCGTCGCGCAGCCGTTTGAGCAAATGGAGAACGGCCCCCTTTTCCGGCCCCTTGTCCTCGACAGCCTCGATCTCATATTCCCCCCGGACGGTCGCGGCGGGTGCGAAAGGTTTATGGATCTCGAAGCTTTGCTCCCCATGCAGAATTTTGACCCAATTGACGCCAAGCTCCGGCCGTTTCGCCCAAAAACCGGGGTGAGCGAGGACGCAGCAGATCGAGGGAACGACTTTCTGACCTTCCTCATAGACGAAGGCCAATTCGGTCGCGTCCATGGGATCCGAGCCAAATCCCAGGCCCAGGGCGTAAAGCAGGGTGTCCTTCGCTGTGTAAGCGTGGACTATCGTATCGAATTTCAGCGCCTTGATAGCCTGGAGATCCATGAAATCGTTCCTCCGGAGCATCTTGAGTGCAACAACGAAAGCGCGCCGGATCCAATGCAATCGGATCGACGAACGCCCCCTAGAGGCGTCCGAACGCGCAACTAAAAGCCGATGTGATAACCGCCATTCACCGACAGATGCTGACCCGTCACATAGGACGCGGCGTCGGAGAGCATGAAGCAGATCGGCGGGGAGGATTCGGTCGTCTTCGACCAGCGGCCCATCGGAATCTGCTGCAGCAAGCCCACGCTGAATTTCTCATTGCCGCGAATGGTCGCCGTCATTGGCGTTTCGACCACCCCGAAGCAGATCGAATTGACGCGAATGCCGAATTTCGACCATTCCCGTGCGGCGCTCATCGTCATGCCAAGCAAGGCCGATTTTGTCGCGCTGTAGTTGATCTGTCCGACCGATCCCTTGCGGCCGGCGTCCGACGAGACATTGACAATCGAGCCGTTGACCTTTTCGCCGGCTTGCGCCCGCGCGACCATATGCGCGCCGACCGCCTGCAGGCAGTTGAAGGCGCCGGTCATGTTCACATCGACCACGTCGCGCCATTGCTGGGCGGTCATTTTCTCGATCATCGCCGCCCGAACGATGCCGGCGTTGTTCACCAGGCCGTTGACGTCGCCGAAGCGCTCGACGATCTTGCGCACCGAAGCGTGAACGAAATCGTGGTCGGCGACGCTGCCCTCGATCGTCATCACGCGGTCGGCGGGCTGGGTCGCCGCCCAGGCGCGCAGATGCTCGCCATTGACGTCCATCGCCGCGACCGATGCGCCCAACGACAGGGCAAGCTCCGCGACGCCCTGGCCAATGCCCTGAGCCGCGCCGGTGATCAAAATCGTCCGTCCGGAAAGATCTATCAAATTGGTCATTGCGGCGTTTTCCTCACTATTGAAGTTTTTTGGGTTCGTTCGTTCGTTCACAACGTCGCTTCATTGCCGAAGATCGCGGTCACCTGTGACGACAGAACGCCGCCATTGCCGTGGATAAGGGCGACATCGGCATTGGCGACCTGCCTGTCGCCGCCGCAGCGCCGGAGCTGCTCGATCGCCTCGACAAGGAGAAACAAGCCGTACATGCCTGGATGAACGCAGGACAATCCGCCGCCATTGGTGTTGACCGGCAGCGATCCGCCAGGCGCTATATTGCCGCCGCTGACAAAGCGCCCGCCTTCGCCCTTGGGGCAGAAGCCGAGATCTTCGAGAAACATGATCGTGTTGATCGTGAACGCGTCATAGAGCTGCACCACGTCGACGTCGGCGGGCGCGAGCCGGGCCATCTCGAAGGCGCGCGGCCCGGAACGGGCGGCGCCTGTCACGGTCAGGTCCGGCATCTGCGCGATCTGGCGATGGGTGGTTTCGGCTGCGCCGCCGAGGAAATAGGCGGGCTTGCGCGGAAAGTCCTTGGCCCGTTCGCTCCTGACCATGATCGCGGCGGCGCCGCCGTCGGTGACAAGGCAACAGTCCAGCTTGCTCAGGGGACGGGCGATGATCTGCGAGGCCAGAACCTCGTCAATGCTCAGGGGCTCGCGACGGAACGCGCGGGGATTGAGGCGGGCCCATTGCCGCGCCGCGACAGCCACTTCCGCCAGATGTTCGCGGGTGGTTCCGTATTGGTGCATGTGCCGGGCCGCGGCCAGAGCGTAAGATGTGATCGGATAGACCGGCTTGTAGTCCATTTCATAGGGCTGCTGTTCGGAGATCACCACGAGTTTGCCGCCGGCGGTGCGCTGGTTGCTGCCATAGGCGATGAGCGCCACGTCGCAAAGACCGGCGTTCAAAGCCATTGTGGCGTCGATGGCGTTGGCGACAAAAGCCGCTCCGCCGATGAAGGTGCCCGCCGCGTAGCGCGGCCGGATCCCGAGGAATTCCGCCGCCGAAACGGTCGCCATGGCGTTGGTCGTCGAGCCGACGAACAACCCGTCGACGTCCTTGAGCGAAAGCCCGCAATCGGCCAGCGCGTTCATGGACGCTTCCGCCATCAGCTCCAGCGAATTGAAGCCGCGAACCTCGCCCGTCCGCGAGAGGCCGACTCCCACAACCGCGGCTTTGCCACGCAAACCATCAGTCACTTTCGGTCCTCCGGCCGGTACACAACGAGAGTCTGTCCCTCGACATCTTCGATGCTGGCGATAACATTCATCCCGATTTCGACCGCCTCGGGATCGATGCCGACGATGCGGGTCAACATGCGCGGTCCCTCTTCCAGATCGACAAGCGCGATATTGAATGTTCCGCCTTGTTCCGGCCTGCGCCAGACCGGCGTCGTTGAATAGACGACTGCCCGTCCGCTGGGCTCGATCCAGGTAAAGTCCGCGTCGCCGGTTCCCGGTTCGAAATTTCGCGGATAAAAAAAACACCGCCCGCTGTTGCTGGCGCGCTGGATGACAAACCGGCCTTTGGCAAGCTCCGATCGGTGATATGCCGTCGGACCGAGCGCTTCGGGTGCCGCCTCCGCTGCTGACGAAGCCTTGTGTTTCTCCATGCGATGGACCTGCGGATCGGGAAATTGTTCGAGATAGGCTCGCATTCCCAGCTTGCCTGAGACGCCATTATCATTATACTCATTAGTATGACAAGACCAAAAAAACGAGGACTCCGGGGAGCGGACTTTTTGATGCGAGATCTCTATTATGAAGATGTTCGAGTGGGATCCGAGTTCGTCAGCGTCGGGCGTACGGTTTCCGAGCTGGATCTGAACATGTTCGCCATGCTGTCCGGCGACATGCATCCGATCCACACGGATTCCGTCTATGCGGCGACCACGCCCTTCGGACAGAGGATATTGCATGGACCTTTTGGAGTGGCCCTGGCCATTGGCCTTTTTGGGCGCTTCAGCGAATTCCAGTTGGCGTCGATCGCCTTGACGGAGATTCGGGAATGGAAATTTCGTGCGCCGGTTTTCGTCGGCGACACGTTGCATCTCGAAATGCAGATCACGGGCAAGACGGAATCGAAATCAGGCCGGGGCTTTATCGATCGGCGGATGCGCCTCATCAATCAAAAAGGCGCCGTGGTGCAGGAGGGACTCATGGGCCTGCTGATCGCCCACCGGACGCCGCCGACGCCAAACCTGGTTTTGAGACCTTGACTTGGCTGGTTGGGTGCCTCCGTTTAGGCCGTACCCAACCGGTCAAAAACGGCGAGCGACAATCGTTCCACGGATAGGAGAGTGCAATGGACGCAGATCAACATTTGCCCGGTTCCTTGCGGCGGCTTTACACAGATCCAGGCGAATATGTTGATTGCGATCATGCAGACGTCATCGCCTATGCCAAATCCATCGTAGCCGAAGACGCCGCCGATCATGAAAAGGCCCGGCTCCTTTTTCTCGCCGTTCGGGACGATGTTCACTATCAGCCCTATCTGGATTTACAGGACCCTTCCAACTACCGCGCGTCCGGCGTGCTGGCGCGTCGCCAAGGCCAATGCATTGGCAAGGCGGCGCTTTATGCCGCGGTGTGCCGGGCGCATGGTTTGCCGGCGCGGGTGGGTTTCGCGGATGTTCAGAATCATCTGGCTACGAAAAAACTTCGGGAAGCGATGGGCTCGACCACTTTTTATTGGCATGGCTATGCTGAGGTCTATGTCGAGTCTGAATGGCGGAAGGCGACGCCGACGTTCAACACGACCTTGTGCGCAAAATTCGGCGTGGCGCCTTTGGATTTCGACGGCCGAAACGACGCATTGTTGCACGCCTTCGATGGGGCGGGCCGCCAGTTCATGCACTATGTTACCGACCATGGCGCCTTCAACGATGTTCCGACCAAATTCCTGATGCGCGAAATGGAGCGTAATTATCCTGGGCTCGTGAGCTTGAATGCAACATCGCGCGATATGGAGCAGGAAGCGGCCGAAGAATTTGCGCCCGAGGCCATCGGTCATGGACAATGAAGGATAGGAGAGTCCAATGGGCGCAACGATCCGCTTGACCGCCGCCGACGGTTTCGGTTGCGACGCCTATCTCGCCCGACCCAAAGGGACCCAGCGCGGCGGGCTGGTCGTCGTGCAAGAAATTTTCGGCGTCAACGACCATATCCGCAGCGTCGTGGACCGCTATGCCGCCGAGGGCTATCTCGCCATCGCGCCGGCGCTTTATGACCGCGTGGCGCCTCGTTTCGAAGTCGGCTACGGCCCGGATGACCTCGCCAAGGCGATGAAGGTCGCCGGAGCGGTCGACAAAGAAACCGTCCTGATTGATCTCGCTGCTGCAATCGCCTTTGTCGCCCAAGCGGGAAAGGTCGGAATCGTCGGCTATTGCTGGGGCGGAACAATGGCGTGGCTGGCCGCCGCGCGGCTCGGCGGGCTGTCGACGGCGGTCGGCTATTATGGCGGAGGCGTGCTCTCTCTTGCCGATCTTCAACCGCAATGTCCCGTCCTGCTGCATTTCGGGGCCCACGACGCTCATATCTGCGTCGACAGGGTTCGGGCGTTCGCACTGGCGCGGCCGGAGATCCCGGTCTTCGTTTATGAGGCCGGTCACGGCTTCAATTGCGACGCGCGGGCCTCCTATGATCCGGAGGCGGCCGGTCTCGCTTACGACCGTACGCTCCGCTTCTTCGCAGCCGAAGCGCTTTGATCGGCTTCGAGTGCAAGATCCGGGACGGCGCGTCGACGCCGCCCTATAGCGTTCTGCGCAAGACCTTGCTGGGGCGCGATGACCGCGGGTTCGGCGCAGAGCCGCCGCCCGCCGAGCCGGGCGCCGCTCTGATCTACCCGCTTTCAGGCGATTGAAATCCGCTCCACGCCGATTTCATTGCAAAATCCCGGTGGCTCATCCAGCCCGCCGCCGTGACAAAAGCCGGAAAACTCTGCCCACCGGCGGTCCAAAAAATGGGATCGAGGCAAAAGTGACGAGGCTCTAATCGCCGCTGGATGAAACATCAGTGGCAGGCCAGCGGGGCAAAACCGGAGGACACGATCGTGCGGGAGGAATCGCCGGCCATCAGCGAGACACTGAATCAAGGCGGCCGGAAAAACCGGTGCGGGAAAAGTCGGCCGCAAGTATAATAAGCTGACAGGTAGCTAAAACCTGTGCCCGATGTTCACGTTCGCAGGTGGTCGTCCGCGAACAAGGACCAAACTGCGACAAATAGCGCAGCGATCAGCGGCCCTATCACCAAGCCGTTCATCCCGAACGATGTCAGCCCGCCAACGGTCGCGATTAAAACCACATAATCGGGCAAACGGACGCCCTTGCCGACCAGCGGCGGCCGCAGAAGA
>JARLJC010000066.1 GCA_031291435.1 Alphaproteobacteria bacterium
CCCGCGACGGGATTAGCGCCATTGCTCGACGTGAATGAGGCGATTGTCGTCAGGGAATAGCCCGAACCGGTATTAACCAGCTCAAAAACTGTGCCGGCGCCATTGGCGCCGCCTTTTTCGGTCGTGCCGAACAGGTCGCCCGCCGTGTCCGCAATCAGACCGCCGACGGGATGGGTAGGACCTAGAGCATCATTGAACGAGAACAATGTATTTTGGGTATAACCAGATCCGTTTTTGACTAGTTCGAATACGCCGCCGAAATTGCTGGAGCCACCATTTTCGGTTGTGCCAAAAAGGTCGCCGGCAGCATCGGTTATGAGACCAGAGACGGGGTTGGCGCCAATAGCGCTCGCGCCGCTGAATGAGAAAAGTGTCGACGGCGCCGAGTAGGTTGTCGTTCCGTACCCGCTGCTCGCAACGCTCAGTGTGAAACCGGTGCTCGAAGATGTGTTCGGCCCGCCCGCCGTGGGTTTGAAAATCAAGGCGTCGAGTTCGCTTGTGATGGTCGCGGCCGAGCCGATCAGCGTGTAGACGCCGCCTAGGGACGTGAGGCCAGCGAAGCCCGCGCCGTCCGTCAGCGTCCCGCCCGCGCCCGTCAACGTGATGGTCAGCGTGTCAATCGCGCCGATGTTTGGATCGGTGATAACGACGCCGGAAAATGGATCGATCGATGCATCCGCGACAGTGCTCTGACTGGCATTCGTACCCGAGATTGTTGGACCGGTCGTTCCAACATACCATTTAGCAGCCATCACACTCTCCTAGCGCCTACAGACCCGATCGAACCAGGAATATGGAAAACTCCAATCCCGACTGCGCCCAGATACGCAAACTCGTCTCCTGACGACCCAAACGCTCGAGGTCCAGGTCGATTCGTGACATTGTTGCGATGCGTAACCCAAACCGCATCCGTCAATTGAAGGAAACGAGAATGAATTCGGACCGCCGCCCGGAGCCTGTCTCCAGTGCAGGCCGAGCTGACTTCGGGCGCGGGCAGGCGCGCTAGGCGGCGCCTCAATGCCAAGGCGGCAAAGTCAGTCCGTTGCCGTTTCGCAGCTTCGTCTTTTCCAGCGGTTCCGGCCGGCTATCGCGTCAGGCGCTCCTTGCCCGGATGAAAACCTTCAAAAGCTCGCCTCACACAGGGCAATAAGCCAGAGAAGAGAGGGACTTCGACTTGAGCCGCGACGGGAAGAGCGCCGTGGCTGAGGGCGCTGGCGATCGCACACTAACCACCGCCGACGCCAAAGCATTGCGGAGGTGAATTTCCGTTGAGACCTAAATCCCCTGCGCAACGCTGCAGTTTCAAGCACTTCGCCGCGAAAGCGACCCTTACGTTTTCAGAAACTGTGTCTTTAAACTGTCGCCTGGAACGGGCCCTGCGGCGATGGGCTGGGCAGACTTGTTCGAGAGGTTTTCCGGGGGACGAAACGGGAAGCTCAAAAAACCCACAAGCCGCAGGGGTTGCGGAAAGGCTCCTCCAGAACGCATCGTAGTCGAACGTGATCGTGGAATCATCAGGCGACTTTGACACTTGCTCTGCATTGCCAATACCTGCAACAACATCGATATCGAGCGCAGTTGCAACTGCTTTGGCGGCAGATACGAGTAAGTACGGCAGCGCTATGTCATGGCAAGCTTTAGTCGCACGTCGAATTTCGTCAAATTGATTTTTAGCGCCCTGAACGCGGGCGACTAAAAGAACTTGCTGCGCAGAACTGCCGACCAGGCTCCCGCGCGCAACTGAAAAACACACTTCGTACAACTTGACGTCATTTAGCTCGAATATCAAAGAAATCTCACCTTCATATCTAATTTTTTTGTCTGTCGACAGAGAAATAGTGTAAATATCGTTGTTTCGTCCATTTTTCCATAAAATATATTTTGAATCAAAGAGGTTTTTATAAAACGTCACTCTAACTCGGGCAGAAATCCAGATAAAATGAAACAAGAATGCATCCCTGCGCATCGCTCGATGCCTATCTAAAGCTCTGGCGAGGTACATCGGCGTCAGGGCGCCATTGAGCAACAGCGGGCATCGTTTCAGTAGCGCAGAAGCACCCGATCGGGACATCAAATAAACAAAATCAAGATGCAACGCCAATTTCAAAAATTTTTTGAATGCATTTGTGGCGCTATCGGACTTATATTCATGATGAATAACAACCAACGTGGTCACGATCATCGATCTAAATCGACCAAAGATCGATGGTGTCGCCTTATCGCGTTGAAGAAAGCACGAATTATACACACGTCACTCCCTTCACGCTTTTACAATTTAGCCATATGACAATTTTTCGATTTAAATTCACTTATTTATTTTTAGGAGACCCCATTCGCGCCATTAACCGGTAATTAATACATGGTTATTTTTACGAGGCGTAATTCCAACATCTGAACTTGTCTCAAAACACTGAATTTTATGTTTGTTTTGAAAGCCTTCGCCTGCCCTTAGTAAAGACAGTTTAAATCGTCCCACCGCCGCGGAGGACCAATCAAGACATGGTATGCGCGGGTCTCGCCATTTGGAACGACAATTTCGCCGTACTCCATCCACGCATGCGAGACGAGATCGCCATGCGCGTCTTTTGCAACACCAAGGTAGAATTCGCCGCGCAAACGATGCCTGCGCAACCAACGGTCCGCCGCCAGAACCTGGATCAGGCAGTCGGAACGCCAGGGCATGCGTGAGGCCGCGACGCTAATTGACCAGGCCATCCGTTTTAGATCGAGGTCGCGCAGGCAAATTTTGGTTTCCTTGCCGTCGGGATCGGAAGGCGTTTGCAATCCTTTGATAATGCTCTCGGGCGTGCCTCTGATGTGGTGAAGGCGCGCCCAAGCCAGTTCTTTTGCTGAGATCGCCAGGTAAAGCCAGTCGAGCGGCTTCAATTTGGCGACGCGCCGCAAATTTTTGACAAGCCCCGACGCCAAAGCCCATGTCACCCTTGTTGCAGAAAAATCAGCTTCTGTTCCGTGAGCTGACGCGTCAGCGCCTGCAAATCCTGTTCGATCTGGGCATGCGTGGCGTCAAACTCTTGCGCGATCATTTCGCAAATTTGCGCGAATGTCTTGCCCTCGCCAATCAACGTCCAGATGCGCGCGCCGACCGGATCGAGACCGAAATAGGCGCCGCTCGCGAGATGGAGCAGAACGACTTCCTCGCCGACGTCGCGCGCCATCACGCCCGAGGCGACCTGATATTTGGTCTCGTTGGTCATTCTGGAATGCTCAAGCTGTCAGCGTGGCGGCAAATGAATTCGATCGTCCGGGGCAATTCCTCATAGCGCCGTGGATAATCCAGTGCATAGCAGGGAATCTGGTTCGCGAAATCCGCCAGTTGATCGAAATGCGCCGAGATCAGGCTCTTGTCTTCCACATCCAGCAGGAAGGAGTTTTTCGCCCATGCGACAAGCGCCTCAGCCTCGGTGAGCGACCGCAATTGCGGCGCTTCCGCAACGCCGTCTCCGAGAAAATAGGCCGCCAGCAGCGGCTTCGGGTCGTCGCAATGGGGGAGACCGGGACCGGCGAGAAGCCGCGTCTTCGTCGTGTAGCCCAAGGCTGGCGCGCTCTCGCAGGCGTCAGCGCCCAAATGATCTTTGCTGTCCTGCCACAGGCGAAGCGAGGGATGGCTCGCTTCAACCATAAAGGCCCGAGCCTGACGACAGATAAAAAGCCCGTCATCCGTGAGGAAGCGCTGACCCCGGCTCGCGAATCCCGCAGCCAATGTCGACTTGCCGCGACCTGAGGGAGCCGGGAAGGCGACGGCGCCCCTGGCCATTTCCACGGCGCTCGCGTGGAAAACCAGTTTCCCCTGCTTGCTTAAAGCCAGGGGGAGAACCTGATTGAGAAAAAGATGCTCGATGGCGGCATGCGTCACGTCAGTGGCAGGCGCGCAGACAACGCTATTCCCGTCCGCAGAGATTTCAAAATCCGCCAGATGCGGAAAACGCAGGAGAAAACGGCCGGGCCGGCGATAAAAGGAAGCCCAGCTGCCGCCGCCCGGCAAATCCCAGACATGAAAGGGAGAGTCGGAAAGAGGCGCTTGCACGCAAGCGGATCGGGTCCGGAAATCGACCAAACGTGCTATCGCCTCGAACCAGGAGATCGCCGGCTGTCAAACGCCGGTCGGCATCGCACGCGGCATCGCTTCATGCCCGAAAGCGAATACGAACATCGCCTGGGTTCGAAATTTCGCATTGAGCCGGCGCCCCAAACTTTCTCGTTCCATGGTCGCGCCGGCAGGTGTCTAAACTCATTGTCGGCACGGTTAATTCGAAGCATCCGATCGGAACGGTCAGACGGCAAATCCAGGAGGGCGCCCGCCGACGCGATTTCGTTTTCCTTAAGTCAGCCGGCCGAAGCCCTGGTGTGGCCACCGTGGCCGTCATTCCCAGGATGACGGGATCCTTGGGTCATGCGTAAAACAGAGCCGAAAACTTGCAGTTTTGGCTGCCGATAAGGGCGCTTGGGCGCAGAAAGCCTCGGCGGTTCCTGGACAATGTCCAGCTTGGGATCACGCACAATTTTTCTCCAACACTCAAAGAAACACTTCGAAATTCATTTCTTCTTAACTTCTATCCTGCCGAAAAATGATGGCTTGCGCAATAAGCTTTCTCCTTAAGTCGGCCGCCCCTTCGTCCTCCGGGCTCCCGGACAGAGCCAGGCAACCAAATAAATTCCACATGACCCGTAATTTGACGGCCCGGATCTCCGTGTCGTCCTCGTCATCGCGCCTCAATATCGTTGAAAGCTTGCTGTCCTCGATCCAAGGGACGCCCCGGCCAGCCGTCGTGTTGCGCAACTCCTCTAAGAGCTGCGATCGATAGGCCTCGTAGACGCAGGTGAACTCCGCCTTGCTCTGGCGCTGTCGCACCTTTTCCGGCAACAGGCCCTTCATCGCCTGGCGGTGCAGATATTTGTCGATCTTGCCTCGCCGCAACCATTTTTCAGGCGTCGAAAAAGCAAATTGCACGATCGCAGCGCTAAACAAGGGCTGGCGCAGTTCTATCCCGGCCCCGGACGCCATTTTCTCTTCAAGTTCTCGCGCCAGGGTCGAATAGGCTCCCGTCAGCATCAGCCGCCTGCCCCTCTGGCTGATCCATTGCGTTCCATCCGCGGATTGATCACGGCATGCTTCCCGCCGTTCTCGCAGCAGGTCGCGCATCGCCGGCGTCAGCAACGAGTCCAGATCGACGCCCGCCGGTCGTTCCTGTTTTGAGAGGAGCCGAGCTACCCGTCGCACGCCTTCGGGGAGAAGGGGATAAAGACCATGGCGCAGGAGCAAAAACGGCATTGAGATCGCCCCGAAGGCACGGCGATCATTGTCGATCAGCGAGATGAGCTCGTTCCAGCGGCCGGCGCCGATCGCATCGGCATAGTAGCTCAAGTCGCCGCCAAGCCACTGGTCGCCGCCCACGCCGCACATCAGGGCGCGACTGCCGTTCTCTCGCGCCTTTTGCCTGATGCCGAGCCCCATCACGCCATTGGGATAATAAGGGAAGCTCTTGCAGCGGCGTCCGTACTCCCGAAACCAATCAAGCGTCGGCGCCGAGGGGGCAAGTTCAGCGATCGGGCGACCGACATGGTCCGCAACCGAGCGGCAATACTCGAGTTCATCGGCGTCGGCTTCGCCCGGGAACGCCAGCGTAAAGCCATCGAGGG
>JARLJC010000067.1 GCA_031291435.1 Alphaproteobacteria bacterium
CGGGTTGTCTCCAACGACGACACCAAGAGCTTGGGCGAGAAACAACACGTTAAGAAGACGGGGCTGGAGGTACGCCTATATAGCCCGCCCGTGGCGGCTACCCTCCAGCCCCTTCTTCTTCTCGTCTTCTTTCTCGCCCTAGCTCTTGCTGTCGTCGTTGGAGACAACGCGGCGCGATGTATCAACGGGGCGCAGGAAAACACCGACCTTCCCGCCCGCATCGCTTTGCGAAAATTCGATTCCGTCTTGTTCGAGCGCATGCTGAATCGCGCGCAACGTGCTGACCTTCGGATCGGTCTGAACACCACGTTCGATATTATTGAGCGTGCTGACTGAAATGCCGGCTTTCTTGGCAAGATCGCCCTGCTTGAGCCCCAGCATGGCGCGCGCGCCGCGAATTTGTTCGACGATAATCATTGGCATTTTCTCCGTGCTCCCAAAGGGGACTATATATGTCCCGTTTCCGATAACAAAACCTATTATTGTGTCATATCAATGACATCTGTAGTGCTGAAGCCGATTACAGTCGTATTTTTAAGTAGCAAAAATCGTTTCAGATGCGGTTTTTATGACTGCCTGCCTATAAAATATCAAAAAGGCCTTACAGAATGGAATATTGAACCCTGGCGATCTATATGTATGGTGCGGGGCGAGAATATCCAGCCCATCTTTCAACGATTATGAGCAATTTTGTGTCCAGCTTCGCCACCCTCGACCAGCTTTCCGTCCAAGGCAAAACCGTGCTTTTGCGCGCCGACCTCAATGTGCCGATGAAAGACGGCGCGGTGACCGACGATTCCCGCCTCACCCGCCTTGTGCCGACGCTGAAAGATCTGGCGGCCGCCCGAGCCAAGATCGTCATCCTGTCGCATTTCGGCCGGCCCGACGGCAAACCCGATCCCAAATATTCGCTGCGCCCGGTCGCGGCCGAGTTGCAGAAAATCTGGGGCCAGCCGGTCGCCTTCGCCGATGACTGCACCGGCCCGGCAGCGCAGAAAGCCGTAGCCGCGCTTGCCCCCGGCGGCGTTCTGGTGCTCGAAAACACCCGCTTCCATCCCGGCGAAGAAGCCAACGATCTTGTTTTCGCCAAGCAGCTCGCCGCGCTCGGCGACGTTTACGTTAACGACGCTTTCTCGGCGGCGCACCGCGCCCATGCTTCCACCGCGGCGCTGGCGAAATTGCTGCCCGCCGCGGCAGGCCGTTTGATGCAGGCCGAACTGACTGCGCTGGAAAAGGCGCTAGGCAAACCCGAGCATCCCGTGGCCGCCCTGGTGGGCGGATCGAAAATTTCCACCAAACTCGATCTTCTCGAAAATCTCGTTGCCAAAGTCGATGTACTGGTGCTGGGCGGCGGCATGGCCAATACGTTCCTCGCGGCGCAGGGCGTCGCTGTCGGCAAATCGCTTTATGAAAAAGACATGCTCGACACCGCGCGCGCGATTGCGGCCAAGGCCGATTCCCGCGGCTGCAAGATCATCCTGCCGACCGATGCCGTGGTCGCGACCGCTTTGCAGGCCAACATCGCGACGCAAACCGTCAGCGTCAACGCGGTGCCCGCCGACAGCATGATGCTGGATATCGGCCCGCAATCGGCGCAGGCCGTGATCGCCGAATTACACAAATGCAAAACGCTGGTCTGGAACGGGCCGCTCGGCGCCTTTGAATTTCCGCCTTTCGACAACGCCACCAATCTGGTCGCGCAGGCGGCAGCAAGCCTTACCCGGCAGGGCAAGCTGCTGTCGGTCGCGGGCGGCGGCGATACCGTCTCGGCGCTCGCCAATGCCGGGGTCACCGATCAGTTCAGCTATGTTTCCACGGCGGGCGGCGCGTTCCTTGAATGGCTTGAAGGCAAGACCTTGCCCGGAGTCGCAGCTTTGGAAAAATAAACGATTGCAACAGAAACACCCTGTCCCGGATGGGACTCCCCCGCCCCTCGCAGGCGGGGGTAGGGGGTGGGGGCCTTGATGAAAAACAAAAAATTATCCGCACAGAAATCCCGCACTCCCAACCAGATGTGGGGCGGCCATTACGCCGAAGGCCCTTCTGCCATCATGGCCGAAATCAACGCCTCGGTCGGTTTCGATCAGCGGCTGTACGCGCAGGATATCCGCGCTTCGCAAGCCCATGCCGAAATGCTGGCGGCGCAGGGCATCCTGACGCCCAAGGACAAAAACGCCATCGTCAAAGGGCTCGACACCATCCGCAAGGAGATCGAGAGCGGCAAATTCAAATTCTCCGCATCGCTCGAAGATGTTCACATGAACATCGAATCCCGCCTGCGCGAACTGATAGGGGACGCCGCCGGCCGCCTGCACACCGCGCGTTCGCGCAACGATCAGGTGGCGACCGATTTCCGTTTGTGGCTGCGCGACGCGCTCGACCAGATCGACCCCGCTTTGCAGGATTTGCAGGCGGCCCTGATCGATAAAGCGGATAAACATACCGCCACGATTATGCCCGGCTTCACCCATATGCAGGCGGCGCAGCCCGTCACCTTCGGCCACCACCTGCTGGCCTATGTCGAAATGCTGGGCCGTGATCGCGCGCGTTTTGCCGATTGCCGCAAACGCACGAACGAAATGCCGCTGGGCGCAGCCGCGCTGGCGGGCACCGGCTTCCCCATCGACCGCGCGCATACCGCCAAAGCCCTCGGTTTCGCCAAGCCGATGGATAATTCGATGGACGCGGTTTCGGCGCGCGATTTCGCGCTGGAGTTCCTGGCCGATGCCGCCATCCTCGGCACCCATCTGTCGCGCCTTGCCGAAGAAATCACTTTATGGGCCGCGCCCGCCTTCAATTTCGTCGAATTGTCGGAAGCCTTCACCAGCGGCAGTTCGATCATGCCGCAGAAACGCAACCCCGACGCGGCGGAACTGGTGCGCGGCAAAACCGGGCGGCTGCTCGGCAATTTCACCGCCCTTGCGACCACCATCAAAGGCCTCGCCCTCACTTACGCGAAGGATATGCAGGAAGATAAAGAACCTGTGTTCGACAGCGCGGACACTTTGCGCCTGACGATCTCGGCGATGGCGGGCATGGTGCGCGACATGACCGCGAACCCCGTGGCAATGAAAGCCGCGCTTGCCGCCGGTTTCATCACCGCGACCGACCTTGCCGACTGGCTGGTGCGCGCCGCCAACATCCCTTTCCGCGATGCGCATCACCTCACCGGCAAAATCGTGCGTCTGGCCGAGGAACGCGGCTGCACCTTGGGCGAGCTTAAACTCGCCGACATGCAGAAAATCGACAAACGCATCACCAAGGATATTTTCTCGGTGCTCGATCCGGAAAACGCGGTCAAAAGCCGCACCAGCTTCGGCGGCACGGCCCCGGCCAACGTCAAAAAAGCCGTAGCATCCGCCCGCAAGCGTTTCCTCTAGATCGTTTCGCCCGCTTCGACCCACCAGCCGGGCGGATCGGCGCGCAAAGCTTCGGCTGCTTTCTGCGCCGTTTCTTTGTCGGCATAAAGCCCGAAGCAGGTCGCCCCGCTGCCCGACATGCGCGCCAGCAAACAACCCGGCGTCGCCTCGATCGCCTCAATAATACCAGCGATTTCCGGCATCAACCGGCAGGCGGGCGCATAAAGATCGTTGCCGCGTTTTTTCAGTTCGGCGATCAGCGCGGCGGCATCGGCAGGCGCACCCGCCAACCGCGCCGCCGGCGAAAACGCATCGCCGCCTTCGCGATATTCTTTGTAAACCAGCGGCGTCGACAACCCCTTGCCGGGATTGACCAGCACCACGCCGAGCTTCGGCAATTTCGGCGCGGGCGCGACGCCGACCGCCGTCATGTAACAATTTTCGACCCTGACGCAAACCGGCACATCCTGCCCGTGCCGCGCCGCCGCCTGCATGATCCGCACATCGGAAGCATCGAGCCCCCAATGCTGCGCCAGCGCGCGCAAGGCCGCCGCCGCATCGCTCGACCCGCCGCCGATGCCGGAAGCCACCGGCAGATTTTTGACGAGCGCAAAAGCGATATCAAGATCATGCCCTGTCAGTTCGGCCAGCGATCGCGCCGCCTGCACCACCAGATTCCCGGCATGATCGTCACCCACCAGCCCCGAGGCCTGCGGCCCTTCGACGACGAAAGAAAAATGCGGCGCCGTCCACAGATGCACCGTGTCGCCGATATCGGCGAACGCCACCAGACTGTCGAGATCGTGATAGCCGTCCGCCCGCCTGCCGGTGATATGCAGGTAAAGGTTAATTTTAGCGGGCGCGAATTGGGTGATTTCCTTCATGGGCGGCAATCTATGCCAGCGGCATGGAAAAATAAATCACACATTCTACAAGGCCCCCACCCCCTACCCCCCTCCCTCGAGGGGAGGGGGAGTCCTGGCCGCTATGACAACTCTCGCTTACAAACTTTCAGCTTGTTGACAGGTTGTATTTTGTGCACCGCCCGTGCCGCAAGCCTCCCCCTCCCCTCGAGGGAGGGGGGTAGGGGGTGGGGGCCTTGTTTTTATTCTTTTGAACCTTGCCGCCAGCCCGGTAAAGTACGGCGGTGACCATAGAAAATTCGCCCCCCGTCCGCCATATCCCGCTCAAGCTGCGCCTGAAGCGCCTCTTGCCGCGCAGCCTGTTCGGCCGCACGCTGCTGATCTTCGTGGTGCCGACCTTTATCATGCTGGCCGCCGCCACTTATGTATTCTTCGACCGCCATTGGTACACAGTCGAGCAGCGCATGACCCATGCGCTGGCAGGCGACACCGCCTTCATCGTCGATCTGCTGCAGAAGAGCAATAATGTCGAAAGCGCCAACGAAGTCGTGCGCCTCGCCTCGCAGAAAATGGATCTCAGCGTCACCTTCGCCCCCGGCATGTCGCTGCCTGAACCGCACAGCGTGCGCGGCCCCATCGCCGTGATGCTGCGCCACGCGCTGAACGAAAGCCTGTCCGACCCGTTCGTGCTCGACATGACCTATGCGCCGGAAACCATCGGCATCAAGGTCGGCGCGCCCGAAGGCGTTTATACGATCCTGTCGCCCGAACGCCGCGTTTACACGCCAACTACGCAGGTATTCATTTTGTGGATGACGGGCAGTTCGATTCTGCTAACCACCATCGCGCTGGTGTTCATGCGCAACCAGATCCGCCCCATCCGCCGCCTCGCCGAAGCGGCGGAAGCCATCGGCAAAAGCCGCGAAGTGCCGTGGTTCAAGCTGGAAGGTTCCTCCGAAGTGCGGCAGGCGGGCGCGGCCCTGATGATTATGCGCGACCGGCTGAAACGCCAGATCGTGCAGCGCACCACGATGCTGGCGGGCGTTTCGCACGATCTGCGCACGCCGTTGACGCGCATGCGCCTCCAGATCGAGTTGATGGGGGCGAGCGCCGAAACCGAGGAACTCGCCAGCGATATTTCCGAAATGGAAGAAATGCTCAACGCCTATCTCGCCTTCGCGCGCGGCGAGGAAGAAGAAGCCGCCGCCGCCGTCGATCTCGCCGAATTTCTCGGCGAAATCGTCGCCTCGGCGCGGCGGCAGAATCCAGACGTTACGCTGAACGCCGCCCCCGGCATGGAAATCATCCTGCGCCGCAACGCCATGCGCCGCTGCGTCTCGAACCTGATCGGCAACGCCCTGCGTTACGGCAGCCGCGCCGATGTCGCCGCTTTCATCCGCGATAACGCCGTCACCATCACCATCGACGATAACGGCCCCGGCATCGCCCCGGCTTTGCGCGAGGAAGTGTTCCGCCCCTTCACCCGCATCGACGAATCGCGCAATCCCGCCACCGGCGGCGTCGGCCTCGGCCTCACCATTGCCCGCGACATCGCGCGTTTCCATGGCGGCGACGTCATTCTGGAAGACAGCCCCCTTGCAGGCCGCAACGGCCCCGGCCTGCGCGCCCGCGTATGGCTGCCGGTTTAGCGCCCCTATCGCCTTCGCCCCCTCCCTGTTAGCGTTATCCTGTCGCAACCCTAACTCACAGGTGCATCATGACAATGGAACTCACCCTTCTCGGCTGGACTTTGGTTCTGGCCCTCGCGCAAATCCTGCTCGTCACCCTGCTGCGTCTCAAGGAGGCAGGCCTCGCTTATAATATGAGCCCGCGCGACGTCCCGGGGGCGCCAACCGGCAAGATCACCGCCCGCCTGATCCGCGCGCAGGCCAATCTGTTTGAAACGCTGCCCTTGTTCGCAGCGGCGGTTCTGATCGCGCACGCCATGGGGCGCGAAAGCAATATCACTTTGCTGGGCACCCAACTGTATCTCGGCGCGCGCATCGTCTATGTGCCGATTTACGCGGCGGGCATTTGCGTCGTCCGCACCCTGACATGGACTGTTTCCATCGTCGGGCTGGTTATGATTTTCAGCGCCATTCTTCGCTGAAACCGGGGCAAAGAAAAACCCCCGGAAGTTGTGTCCAACTTTCGGGGGTCAGTTCATAAACGAGGGGGTTTTTTCGCCCGGGGGTTTAGCCCATCTTTTTGAGGTTATCCTCTGCCTGGGCTTTCAGCGTGCGGTCGACCGCCTCGCTGAGCCCGTCGCCTGTGGTTTCCAGCTGGCTCAGGATTTCGCGCAACGAGCTCATCAGCTCATCGCCCTGTAACTTCAACGACGCCCGCATGCGGTCGGTGCGCTGCTGCATCTCGTCGATGCTCTTGTTCATGCTCGTAACCTGATTATGCGCGTCGCCCACGCCCTTCGACAAAACGCCCGCCTGATCGCTGTAAATCTGGCCGATGCCGCGCATGATGCCCGCCGCGGTTTGCGCGCCGGTGGTCATGCTGTTCATCTGGGTCTGGATTTCGTTGACCACGGCGTCGAGCTTTTCCACCGCGTGCTGGCTGACATTGCCCGACAAAGCGCGTGCGGCTTCCAGCTTCTCGGCCACGCTGCCGAGATGCGAAAGCATCGTCTGCAACTGCGTGACCATATCGCCTTCATGGTGCTTGATGCCGCTACCGGCTTCGGCCATGCGCGCCAGCATGACGTCGAACTGGCTGCCGAAACCGTTAAGGAGTTTCGACACTTCGTCGGTCGCCGCCTGCATATGCTTGGTGCGGGCTTCGATCTGCGAAGCCGCCTCGCCGCTGGTCTGCTCGAAACGCTGGCCGATGCGTTCAACATCGGCGACGGCGCCGACCGTGGTCGAGCGCAAACTCGCCCCGGTACGTTCCAGCTGCGCCGTGATCTGCATCAGGCCGCGGTTGATATCGTCGATCTGGGTCTGCATGCCGGCGCGGATGCGTTCCAGCTGGTCGCGGAAGCTTCCGCTCACGCTGCTCATCTGGTTTTCGGCGCGCGAAGCCGCTTCGGCCATGGCGTCGACCTGCTTGGCGATGCCTTCGCCCGCCTGCGCCAGACGCGTGCCGGTGGCGGCGGCGCGCTGATCGAGCATATCGAATTCGCGGGCCAGACGTTCGGCCGTGCCGGTCGCCTCGCCGCGCAAAGTCGAAAGCCTTTCGCTGGCTTCGGCCAAAGCGTTGACGCTGAACCCGGCTTTTTCGACCAGGTCTTTCTGTTCCGAGGACAGCATCGCCGTGCTTTGCTGCATCGACGCCACTTGCTCGGCCAGCATCTGATGGAAGCGGCGCAACAATTTATCCGACTGCTCGGCGACGTCGCCGACGCGCTGCAATTCGTCGATCATGCTGCCGCGCGCGGCCGCCGTCACGGAGATAAAGCGATCCGCGGTGCTGATCATCTGCTGATCCGCCTCGGCGGCATAGGTCTTGAGCGCGCGGGTAGCGGCTTCGATTTCGCCCATGCTGCGGCCGATGGTGGCCGGAATATGGGTCGATTCTTCGCGCACCAGTTCCGCCGCCGACGCCAGCGCCGATTCCGACGAAGCCAGATTGGCGCGGAGCGCGTCGCTATGCGCGGCCAAAGCCCCGCTGGCGCCCGTCACCTGCGCCACGGCTTCCTGCGACAATTGCGACAGGCGCTGCAATTCCTGCTGCAGCATGTCGCGCACTTCGCCGATGCGGGCGCTGGTGACTTCGACAATCTCGCGGCCGTCTTTTTCGCCGTTGGAGAGGCTGTCGCGCAACGTGGCAAGGCGGGTGGTGGCGAATTCCGCCGAGTCCGCCAGTTGCCGCGCCTGCACTTCCGCCTTGTCGCCCACTTCGGTGACGATGCGGATATGGTTGCGCACTTTTTCGCCGGCATTCGCCATGCGGGCTTCCGACTGATCCGCCGTGGCAGCCAGGGTTTCCGTCTGCTTGCGGATGGCTTCGGCGCCGGAACTGGCGACCGTATTGAACTGCTGCGCCGTCTGTTCCAGCGAATACATCGCGGCGCTGCTTTCGTTCTTGAGCTGCTGATTGGCGGTATCGAGCTGGCCGATGATCGTCGTCATATGTTCGACCACGCGCGCGGTTTCCACCTGCATCGCTTCACGCAGATGACGCGCCTGTTCCTGCATGCCCGAGGTCACCGACAACACGCCGCGCATCTGCTGCTCGGCCTGCTGGCCCTGAATATTGAGCACGCCCGCTTGTTCGGCAAAGCCGCTGACGGAAGCCTGCACGCTCGCTAACGTGGTGCCCGCCTGCGCGCCGATAACGTCGAGCTGACGCACAACCTGCTGCGTGCTTTCCCCGACCCGCGCCGCGGCGCGTTCCGCCGCCGAAGCGGTTTCGTCCTGCGCCAAAGTCAGGCGGTTGAGTAACCCGCTGATAACGTCGCGCTGGGCATCGAAGGATACCGTAAGAGTCTGCTGGCGATCGCCGACCAGTTGCATGGTGCTGGTCAAAGCCGCCGCCTGATTGGCGGTACTGTTGCCAAGGCTGGTGAGCGACATTTCCGTAGCCGCGCACAGATCGCGCATTTCGGCGGCGCCCATCACCGTCTTGTCGAGCAATGTGTTCAGAATAGCGCCGGTCTGTTCGCCGTCCGCCTGCATGGTCACGCGCAGATCATGAATCTGTTCGTGCATGCCCGCAGCCGCCGCCAATACCGTGCGCGATTGCTGTTCGGCCTGACGCGCCTGCGTCTCGATGGCAGCCGCTTCCTGCGCAAAGCTGCTGGCGGCAGCCTGCACCGTGATGGCGGCGCTTTGCGCGCGCGCATCC
>JARLJC010000068.1 GCA_031291435.1 Alphaproteobacteria bacterium
AGGTGATGAAGCCGCACGCGTCGGTGACATAGAGGGGCGCGGGAAGCCGATCCAGCGCCGACAACAGACGGTCGTCGCGCTTTTCCAGAACGCCCAATGCGGCGTTCACCATGTCGTCCGCGGTCTGCAGTGATTCCAGCATGTCCGGCGCCCAAAAAACCGCCCCCATCCCATAATGCGCCAGGGTTCAAAACGCTCCCAGCGTACGGAAGATGGGACGGGAGCGTTGCCGCTGCGGCACTGGCCAGGCCGAAGCCACGGCCCAAAAACACAATAATCACGGGATATTTCGGTGGCTTCCGCGACCGCCCAGGCATGAGCAAGCGCCCTCTGTTGGGCCAGCTCTAGTGAGCCCTCGTTTCGACCAGCTATGTCGAGAAGCGATCAATCCATGTGCCAATCGGTTTACCTTTCGGGCGCAAGACGCTGGTTGGCCTTTATGCCGTTTGGTAGGTTTGGTCAGGTCGATTCTTCCATTCGCACATCTCCCCTGCAATGGCAGCCAGCCTTGAATTAAGGATGTGGGAATAAACGATATCGTAAAACGGATTGAGAATAGCGCAGCCAAAGGCTGATATCGCGCACTGTAAAAATTGTGCGATATCCGATCTGGGGCGGCCCGTGCAGCAAATTTGGTCAAGAAGGTTCCATCCATGATCGCGGATTTCTCCGATTCGCCGGGGCTGATGAACTCGGTGTCGAGGCTGCTAAGGCGTGTGGCGAACCGCATCCACACCCCGGCGGCCACGGAAAAGATATTGCAACTCGACGGAGATCTTGCCGACAAAGGCGCGGTCAAGGCGTCCAATCCCTCGCTAACAGCTATCGTGGAGCAGGCGTGGGCGCAGGGGCAGAGTATCGATTTGTCCACTGTCGGATACGGCCCGGCTCATTGGAACAACGGCAAGAAATTCTACGACACGCCATTTCCCTATTATTTCTTTTTGGCGGGCTTTGTGCGCTCGCAAAATTGCAAGCGGATATTTGAAATCGGCACGCATTTCGGCGGCTCGACCAACGCCATGTTGCGGGGCGTTGCGGATCCATCAGAAGCGCATGTTGTCACGGTCGATGTTACGGACCTAAATCCAACGCTGCATCAAACACCGGGCATCGTCAAAGTCATCGGCGACGCCAATAGCGAAGGCGTCATCAAGATGGCGGTCGCGACAATGGGCGATGCGCCAATCGATCTTCTCTATGTCGATGCCGCCCACGATTTCGTGCCGACATTGGTCAATCTGGGCCTGTATATCCTGTTGCTGAAGCCGCGTTTCGTGGTGATCGACGACATAGTTTTGAACGATGGGATGCGTTCGCTGTGGAATGTCGTCCGCGTCACGCAAGGCGCGAGCGCGATCAATTGCGCAGACGTGGTTCCGGCGATCCGGGAGCCAAATGTCGGCTTTGGGCTTTTGTGGCTTCGCTAGAGAGAGAAGCGCTGCCGGTGATCCGCCTCTAGGGGGCGCGTCCGCCGAATTTGCGCGAGATGGCGCGGAAACCCAGCCAGGCGGCGAATGTGAGCAGCAGCGCGATAATCAGCGCAAACTTGATCACCAGCCCGATCACTTTCAGGACCAGCAACGCCACCGCGCCCACGATCAGGGCGGCGATGATTTCGAACAGACGC
>JARLJC010000069.1 GCA_031291435.1 Alphaproteobacteria bacterium
TCGGCTGTCTTCGCTCCAGCCTCATGTTCCTTCAATATCCCGATAATCTGTTCTTCGCTAAACCGCTTCTTCATCGTCTGCTCCTTCTCAGGGTTACAGACTCTATATCATTTTGCCTCAGAAAACGGGGAGCAGGTCAAGCCCATTAGATATGATTACTTTTGGCAAATTGTCTAAGATTTCCACTGTTACCCACAGATTTTATTACACTGTAATAATCGAGGGCCAAGAAGTGAGGTGCTGGTAAAGCGAGTTTAGCGAAAGTTTACGTGAACCATCCGCTAAGTACTTTTTCTTGTATTCTCGATGAATTGAGCCAAATCCTCTAAACGAAAGTCCCAAAATAAAAATACATTCTTATCATTTTGTACTGTCATGCAATTTGCAGGACTAAAAACTCCGCTCATAACGGCCATTGCCAACACGTTTGCTCGCCCGAGTTGATCGTACCAGATCGTGGCCTTTCCCCCAGTGTCATGCACAAGGCGCTTGTACGAATTTACAGCGGAATTTGAAACCTTGCATTCTATTGCCAATATCCGTCCGTCAGAAAGGGTCGCAATAACGTCAGCCTTTGCACCAGCAAGTGCGGCTTCCCCCATAAACTCGCTCGGTTTTGGAGCTTGAGCAGCCGTCGGGATTTTTCTCTTTTTGACTTCGGTAAATCCAAGCTTCACAAGCAGGTCTTTAACTTTCTGTTCCTGCCGATCCTTTGCATCGTTTCGACGGAACGTTTCGACTTTACGCGCGGCGACAAGTGCCGCAGATGCAACAATGGCTGCCGCCTTCTCTTCTGCATTAGGCAGACGACCTTGCATTACCCATGGGAACCGGTGAGGGTCCATGATTCGAAAAATAATGTCACGAATACGAGATGCATCCTCAGGGCGGCGGCGCAAAGTACCTGGCGAAAGAGATGCCTCAGCTAGCGTCCTCAAATCGTCTTCCGATATGGGAGGGGCAGAAAGATAGCAAAAAGCACGCCGATGATCTTCATCGCCCATTAAGTCGGCGATTATACTGCCATCAAGTTTTGCTGCTTTTAGCTCCGGGATTCTGTCAATGAGTGCGCTAAAAAGAATAGAGAATTTTTGAAATTGTTGTGAATACAGCTCCAATGGCTCATCAAGTCTTTCATGCCGAAAGGCTTCCCGAGCCTTGTTGGCGTCGGCGGCTAGCTGCTCTTGCGTCCATTTCAGCGGTAATATCATGCAAATCCTCTAATCGAGGGATGGTAAGCCGCTCCAATTCTTTCGGTTCAAACTTAATAAGTCCGCCCGCATATGTGCGTCCACCCTCTTTATTATCGCTAAGTTGCAAGAAACGAACGATTCCGTCCAGAGTTTTAATAGGCAAAGGCTCCAGTAGATATAAACCGTGTGCAATGTTGATATGGCGCGCCTGCGCGGCATTCCGCACAAAATGAGGAGCCTGTCGCGCCATATAAGTGCATAGAATCGATGCCGGAGCCTTATACCCAACACTCCACCAAGCACGCCGATGCTGAGCAATATAGGAATCTTGGGCGTTCATCGTTCGAGCCCAATGCAAGAATTTTTCTATAGTCCGCCGTTCAGAGGAGGATAAACCCGATAAATCTGCGGGAAGATCGACCACCCTGCGCAGCTCGTTGTCCTCACGCAATACATAGTTGACTGCCAATAATTCGCGTGCGCGCGTGATTGCAGGCAGCAAGAATCTCTCAGGTAATCGAGGTGCAGCGTCACTATAAACCCAAACAGCATTTCCGCCTGTTACCTGTCCACGGTGAACTCTAAAAAGCTCACCTAACTCAATATGATTGGCGGGCTTAACCTTGGGGCCTGCTCCTATCAATGGCGACCACTTGTGCGCTTTATTTAGATCGCCCCAAGGAACTCTTCGCCCCGTTGACAACGTGTTTAATTCCTTCGCACTCTTTACGCTGCGCATAACAAAATCTTTAGCGTGCTGCCCAACCCTGAAACAAGTAATGGCCCCAGTAGTCATCGCGTCTGCAAATGGTAGTGCTTCCGGCTCTATCAAATGCAAAGATGCTCCACCCAATCCGTCTGCAAGCATCTGGCGCATAATGCTACCATAGTTAACATCCATCCATTCAGCCGCTGTGATGAATGCTCCGAAGTCACCTTTTCTTGCTATCGATCTAGTTTTCAAGAAAAAATGAATATGTAACCCTGCAAGCTTACTCGCTGTAAAATCTAGCTTCCTAGCGGTTTCAGCAAACCAAGTTTTCCATTCCTCTGATATTTGATGATGCCGCACATAAGGCGGATTACCAATGAAAAGCGTTGGACCATTAACTTCTGGCAACTCTAGTGCTCGATAATCTCCGATTTTTATTGTGAGACGACCGGCAAAACCAAGTACACACGCGTTCGCACGAAGAAGAAGAGCTGCAAGCACATCCATTTCAATAGCTAACAAGGCGGCAACAGGAAACCGTTTTGCCGCAGCTATTGTATATCGCCCTGACCCGGCTCCCGGGTCCACCACGCGCACAGGTATATTGGTTTCGTTTGCTGCCCAATTCATCATCGCATCAACGATGGCGCATGGAGTATAGGTAGCCCCACGTTCTCGCCGTAGTTCGGCGGATCTTAGCTGGCTGAACATGTCTCCTAAGGGGTCTTCTCCAGCCAAAATCAA
Source organism: Alphaproteobacteria bacterium (assembly GCA_031291435.1). GTDB lineage: Bacteria > Pseudomonadota > Alphaproteobacteria > UBA9219 > UBA9219 > CAIXLI01. The sequence goes on from JARLJC010000069.1 coordinate 2,650, forward strand.
AGCACGAACGCTATCAACAATTGGCATTGTTGCTTTTGCCGTTCCAGCGAGTTTTCTCTCTGCGGCTGATAACGTCGTACCGTCGCCAATTAGCTTAATAGCCAATGCAGCAAGTTCCTTTTCAGAACTAATCATGGTCTGCCCCCGGCTGCTTGTTCTGGTAGGCGCTCCACATTTCCTCAAACAATTTACGTAAAGTTATGCCTCGCCTAGCAGCTTCAGTTTTAACCGCACGGGCAGTTGCCGGTGAAAGGCTAAAGCCTAAGATTTGACGGGATTTGAGTGAGTCGACCATACTCCATTGTGTCGACAAGTCGACTCCACAGTCAAGAGTTTGTTGTGAATAAATCATGAAAAACATCAAGTTATACTGGGGAAGGCAGTCCGCAAAAATAGAACAAAAAGAGAACAAAGTCAAGGGAAGTTTTGCAGCGGCTGCATCGTCGGCGTCGAGCTTTTATTGTCTGAGAATATTGACGCCTGGCACCATCGACTTATTGCCAAAAAATCGCGGGCGCGCTCCGCATGCTGTTAATGCGTCTAGCATCTCCCTGTTATTTACATGCATATGGACATCCGGCATAGGCGCGCCAAGTGCGGCGCATGTGCTAGAAGCATCCCCATTGCCCCATTTTCTTTCCTCGGCTTCGCGCTTGATGGCGAGCAGGGATGATGCAACGACGCATTCCAGAATTGCGGGCTGAGGCAAAATAATGCTGCGCCATGGGCGAGTGTCGGCCCTTGGTCGACCAATGGCGGTCGCGCGGCCTTTTGTGGCGATGAAGCGGACATCGTGATGGGCTTCATGCCAGCGAGTAATAAAATTGTCGTTATCAAACACGCCATCTTTCCTAAGCCTGATGACTTTTACATCCATTGGCAATTTGTCCATGAGATTGTTTGGCAGCCCCTTAAATTCTAGAACTGCGCTATCCGCGCCGCCAATAATCGCCCCATTATCGTTTAGTTGCCGCATCATGGCTGTGTTGTCCCGGCTGACCTCACCGAACCTGTAAAAAGCACCGTCTTGCTCACGCATCTTCTGCAAATTTATCCGTTCGCAGCATTCTGCAAGACTTTCTTCGGGGAATTCTTTGCCCTCCGGCTTTGCGCGTATCAACTGGCGCAGTCTGCTGGAGAGAATGCAGACATCTTCCGTATATATGGAGCGAACCGGCTTGCCGGAGGGATCGATGCCAGATGCCAACGGTAGCCCAATTTAAGGCTGCGCCGAGATAGATAGGTTGCGGGGCGCAGACTTCCCACTTCGCCAAAAATAAATCGAGCCTTATGTCCCCGGCATAGACGGCCCTCATATTGTCCTGAAAGCCTTTTTCACTGAAATCCGCGCCGTGCGTTTGCGCAACCGTTTGAACAACGTGGCGCATAACATTTTCCGCCGCTTCGCGGTGTTCCGCATTATCTTTATCAAAGGAATGCACGGCGAGATAAAGGCCGCCCGGTTGCTGTTCCCACCTAACCCATTGGAAAAGTTGGAGCGGGCGACGAGGATCGAACTCGCGACCCCGACCTTGGCAAGGTCGTGCTCTACCGCTGAGCTACACCCGCATCCAGATATCGGGAAAGCGGAGATTTCCCGAAAACAGGCGGGGATAATACAAAGCCCATGCCCGAATGCAAGCGGTAAATAACCGGCAAATCCCCGCCAAATCTGCATAAATCGGGTTTTCTCGGCCGGCCGGGGCGCTGCGGGCGGCGACGCCATGCTTGACCCCGCCGCCGGAATGGGGGATTCTTAACACCCGTTCGTTTCCGCGTCCCGCATTCCAGCCCTGTTTTTCCCATGAATGAAGCCGAAGCCATCGAAATCTGCCGCGAGGCGATCATCGTTATGCTCAAAGTGGTGGGGCCCATCATGCTGGCGGGGCTTGTCGTGGGCGTCATCGTCTCGATGCTGCAAACCGTCACCTCGATTCAGGAGCAGGCGCTGACCTTCATTCCCAAAATGGTGGTGGTGTTCGGCGTCACCATCTGGCTGCTGCCCTTCATGTTCGCCACCCTGGGCGGCTTCACCCAATCGCTCACCGATCGCATCGTGCAGATCGGCATGAGCAACGAATAATGTCGCCCCACATCGATCTCAACGCATTCCTGTCGGGGCATGTTTTCGCCTTCATGCTGATATTCACGCGGGTGGCGGCGGTGATGATGCTGTTCCCCGGCATCGGCGAACCTTATGTGCCGCCGCGCACGCGTTTGATGTTCGCCTTTCTGATCAGTTTCCTTTTGCTCGGGCCGCTTTTCCCGCGCCTGCCCGCAATGCCCGCCCAGCCCGCCGAAATGACCCGCATGATCGCCTATGAAATGATCATCGGCCTGTTCTTCGGCACCATGATCCGGTTGCTCACCAGCGTCCTGGAATCCACCGGGTTCATCGTCGGTGCGCAAACTGGCCTATCCAACGCCACCATCATGAACCCGGCGCTCGCCACCCAGAGCCCGTTATCGAGCGCCTTTCTCAGCACCTCAGGCATGGTCCTGATCTTCGTCACCGGGGCCGATCATTTCCTTATTCGCAGCATCGCGGCCTTGTATGACGCCTTTCCCGCTGGGGGCGACTTTATGCCCGGAGATATGGCGCAAACTATCATCCACTTGACCAACAACAGTTTCACGCTCGGCATCGAACTATCCGCGCCCTTCCTTATCATGGGCCTGCTGATGTATGCCGCGCTCGGCCTGATGCAGCGCCTGATGCCCTCGATACAGCTATTCATGGTCGCGCTGCCGATTCAGATATGGGGCGGCCTTTTGATGCTGATGCTTACGGTGGCGGCCATTCTCGGTGTGTGGCTCCATTACTTCGACGACCAGATCGCTTCGTTTTTGCAGAAGTAATCCGCGATCTTGTGGATGGATGGGGCGCGATTTTTCGATTAGGCTGTTCAAGGCGCGAAATGGGGTCCCGGGGTGACGCATGGCCGATGAAGATGAAGATCAAAAGACCGAGCAACCGACCGGCAAAAGGCTAGGCGAGGCCCGCGACCGCGGGCAATTGCCCATCAGCCGCGAGGCCTCTTCATGGGGCTCGATGCTCGGCATCCTTACGGTCATCGGGCTCGTCCTGCCTTCGGCGATGATGAAGCTGGTCGACGTTCTGCGGCCGTTTATTGAATCGCCGGAATCCTTCGAAGTCGATGACCGCAACGTGCAGACCCTGCTGCTGGACAGCATGGGGCAGGTTGCCATGGTCTCCGGTCTCATCTTTCTTATCATGGGGGCGGCGGCGATCTTCGGCGTCATGGTGCAGACCGGCTTTTTCTTCGCGCTCGATCTGATCGGCTTCGATCTTATGAAATTGTCGCCCATGAGTGGTGTTAAAAAGCTTTTCTCTCCCCGTTCGCTGGTTGAACTCGGCAAAAGCATGGTCAAGATGGTCGTGATGGGCGCCGCTGTTTATGCCATTCTGGCCCCGATCGCCATGCATTCGCCCGGCTTCGCCGGTATGGCGCTGCCGAAAGTGATGGCCTTTCTGCACAGCCAGCTTGTGCATCTGATCATCGTCATGCTGCTGATCTTCACGCTGGTGGCGGCGGTCGATTTATTTTACACGCGCTTTCAGTACATCAAAAATCTGCGCATGACCAAAGCCGAAGTCAAAGACGAATATAAGCAGCAGGAGGGCGACCCCAAGATCAAATCGCGCCTGCGCCAGATGCGCCTGGAAAAAGCCCGCAAACGCATGATGTCCGCCGTGCCCAAGGCCGACGTCGTCATCACCAACCCGACCCATTACGCCGTCGCCCTGCAATATGACGGCGTCAAAATGACCGCGCCCGTAGTGCTGGCCAAGGGCATCAATCTGATCGCCGACCGCATCCGCGAACTGGCCGAGGAACATCGCGTGCCGCTGGTCAGTAATCCGCCTTTGTCGCGCGCTTTGTATGATACGGTCGATGTCGATCGCCAGATTCCCGCCCAGCATTATCGCGCCGTGGCGGAAGTCATTTCCTATGTCTACAAACTGAAGAAACGGAAATTCTGATGCGCCGCGTCGCCGCCTTTCTCGCTCTTTTCGTTTTCGCCGCCTGTGGCGAAGACGTGCCGGTTTACAGCCACAGCACCTATGCGCTGCCCACCGCGCCGGGGGGGCGTCTTTGCGTCGCCCAATGCCGCGACGCGCAGCAATATTGCGCGCAGTCCTGCACCCTCGATTACCGTGCCTGCTATAACGATATGCAGCGGCAGGCGATTAAGGCCTATGACCGTTACACAAGCGACCGCTTCGCCAGGGGCCTCAACGTCGTCCTGACGCCCAGCGATTTCGAACATCCCGAAGCCTGCGACAGGGATAAGCGCGCCTGCCTCGCCGATTGCGAACGGCCCTATAATGCATGCTATACTTCCTGTGGCGGCACGGTCAGCACCCAGACTTCCTGCCGGTTCCTTTGTTTCGAGTAAAAAGTTTCGAGTAAAAAATGCCCAAATCATTCCCTCATCGCCGCCGCCAGACCAAGATCGTCGCCACGCTGGGGCCCGCTTCGACCAGCAAAGAAATGATCCGCGCCTTGTTCGACGCCGGCGCGGATATGTTCCGCCTCAATTTCAGCCACGGCACGCATGAAGATCACCGCGCGCGCCTCGCTTTGATCCGCGAGATCGAACGCGACACCGGCCGCCCCATTCCCGTGCTCGCCGATCTGCAGGGGCCGAAATTGCGCGTCGGCGTTTTTGCCAACGGGCCGATCGATCTGCAGGCGGGGCAGGCTTTCCGCCTCGATCTCGACACGGCACCCGGCGGCGCCCGCCGTGTGCAGCTGCCGCATCCGGAAATTTTCGCCGCGCTCAAGGAAGGCAGCAATCTGCTGCTCGACGACGGAAAAATACGCCTGCGCGTCGTTGCCTGCGGCAAGGATTATGCGGAAACCATCGTGGTGGCGGGCACCAAGCTTTCCGACCGTAAGGGCGTCAATGTGCCCGACGTCGTGCTGCCGCTGTCGCCGCTGACGCCGAAAGACCGCGCCGATCTCGCGGCCGCGCTCGATATGGGCGCGGACTGGATCGCTTTGTCGTTCGTGCAGCGTCCCGAAGACGTCGCCGAAGCCAAGGAACTCATCAAGGGCCGCGCCGCCGTTCTGGCCAAGCTCGAAAAACCGGCGGCGGTGAAGAATCTGTTGCCGATTCTCGACCTCGCCGACGGGGTGATGGTGGCGCGCGGTGATCTCGGCGTCGAAATGCCGCCCGAAGATGTGCCGCGCACGCAGAAACTCATCGTCCGCGAAGCGCGCCATGCCGGCAAGCCGGTTATCGTCGCGACGCAGATGCTCGAATCCATGATCACCGCGCCGACCCCCACGCGGGCCGAGGCTTCCGACGTCGCCACCGCCGTCTATGACGGCGCCGACGCCATCATGCTGTCGGCCGAAAGCGCCAGCGGCGCTTACCCGGTCGAAGCGGTTACGATCATGAACCGCATTGCCGAACATACGCAGGATGATTACACCTATCACACCGGCCTCGTCGCCCATCATCAGGCGTTGCAGCATACCGCTTCCGACGCCATTACGGCGGCAGCCAAGCAGGTGGCCGAAACCATAGGCGCGGTCGCCATCGTTACCTACACGATGTCGGGCTCCACCACTTTGCGGGCCTCGCGCGAACGTCCCGAAGTGCCGATTTTATGCCTGACCCCGCGTCTTGAAACTGCGCGGCGTTTAACTTTGTCGTTCGGTGTGCATGCGGTGCAAACGCCCACGATCGACCGTTTCGGCGAAATGGCCGAATATGCCGCCGATGTCGCCTTGCAAAGTGGGCTCGCCCTGCGCGGCCAAAGCATCGTCGTGACCGCCGGCGTGCCGTTCGGCATCCCCGGCACCACCAATTCCCTGCGTATCGTCGTCGCCGGAGATTAACGCCATGCCCGCCTCCGTTCTGCGTTCCGTCAATCCCGCCACCGGTCAGACCATCGGCGAAGTCGCGGTCTCTACCCCGGAACAGATTACGGCTGCGGTAGCTGCGGCCCATCGTGCGCAGCCTGCCTGGCGCGCACTCGGTGTTGCCGGTCGCGTCGCGGTTCTGCGGGCGCTGCATGACGATATGCAGGCGCATCGCGAAGAACTCGCGCATCTGGTGACGCGCGAAATGGGCCGCCCCATTTCCGGCAGCCTCAAATCAATCGACGGGCCGCTGGCGGCGATGCGCTGGAATCTCGATCGCGCGGCAGAAATTCTTGCCCCCGAAACCACGTTCGAAGACGCCCGCGAACGGCACCAGATTTTTTACGAACCCTTCGGTGTGTTCGGCGTTATCGCACCGTGGAATTACCCGCTTTCGAACTTCGTGATGACTGCGTTGCAGCCTTTGCTGGCGGGCAATACGGTGGTTTACAAATTGTCGGAAGAAGTGCCCTTGTTCGGGCAGGCGCTCGACGCCGCCTTCGCGCGCGCAGGCGTTCCGGCGGGCGTGTTTATGCAAGTGTACGGCGCGGGCGATGTCGGCGAAAAACTGGCGCGTGCCGATATCGATCATCTGCATCTGACCGGCAGCACGGCGGTCGGCAAAAAACTCTACCAGATCGCCGCCGAAAAATTCATTCCCGTCACGCTCGAACTCGGCGGTTCCGACGCGGGCATCGTGTTCGAAGACGCCGCTATCGACCGTCTGATCGAACCGATCTTCTGGGCCAAATTCGTCAATTCCGGTCAGCGTTGCTGCAGTCTGAAACGCCTGTTCGTGCATCAAAGCCGTTTCGACGAAATGGCGCAGAAATTATCCGCCTTCATCGCCAAGCAGAAAATGGGCGATCCCGAACAAAGCGACACCGCGCTCGGCCCGCTCGCCTCGCAAAAACAAAAAGATCTGATCGCGGCGCAGTTGGCCGACGCCGAAAGCAAGGGCGCCAAAATCATCTGTGGCGTCGGCTCGGGGGAAGGCGCCTTCTTCCCGCCCACTCTGGTTTCCGGCCTCACTTCCGATATGCGTGCGGGTTGTGAAGAATTATTCGGCCCCGTCCTGCCGTTGATCCCTTTTGCGAATGAGGACGAAGCCATCCGCCTCGCCAACGACACCCCATGGGGCCTGTCGGCTTTCGTTTATACGCAGGACGCCGCGCGTTATGCCCGCGTCGCGTCGCGGTTGCAGGCGGGCTCCATCTCGCATAACGGCGTCGATTATTTCCGCCCCTTCAATCCGTTCGGTGGCATGAAGCAATCGGGTATTGGTCGTTCCGGCGGCAAGGCCGGGTTGCAGGCCTGCTGCCAGATCAAGGTCGTGGCGACAGAAAAAGCATGAGCCAATTGTTGCAACAGGCCGTCGCCGCGCATCAGGCCGGAAATATGGCTGAAGCGGAAAAACTTTACCGCGCCGCGCTGGCCGAAAATCCTGCGCAGGCCGATGCCTGCGCCTTGCTCGGTGTGGTGGTGGGCGCGCGCGGCGATTTCGCCGAGGCGATAGCATGGGTTGATAAAGCGGTGACGCTCGATCCCAAAGCGGGGCTGCTGCACTTTCATCGCGGCACGGTTCTGCTGGCGGCGCAGAAAGGACCCGCCGCGATTGCCGCGCTGCTTTATGCCGCGCAGTTACAGCCTGGCGTCGCGCAAATTCATTTCAACCTCGCCAACGCCCTGCGCGCGAGCGGCGACTGGCCAGGTGCGATTGCTCATTACCGCGAGGCCCTGCGGCTCGATCCGCGTTTTCTCGAGGCCTATAACAATCTGGCTTTGTCGCTGGTGCATGAAAAATACTATGACGAAGCGCTGGACTTCGCGCGGCGGGCGGTCGAACTGAATGCCGCTTTCGGCGACGGCTGGCTGACTTTATGCAACGTCGCGGAAAAACTGAAAGATTACGATCTCGCTCTCCGCGCCGGCGAACGCGCCAGAATATTAATGCCGCAAAATCATTTTGCCTGGTTCGGTTACGGCGTCGCGCTTAACCGCGTGGGCCGCGATGCCGATGCCATTTCCGCTTATCAGCGCGCGCTGGCTTTGAACCCCACGCGCAGCGATATTCTCGATAATCTCGCGCAGACTTATCAATCGCTCAACCGCCTCGAAGAAGCCGAACAGACTTTCCGCAAGGCCGTCGAAGTGGCGGGGCAGGTTATCGAAGGCGAAGATGTGCGCGAGGTCGATGAGAGCGAATATGGCAACCGCCATTGGCATCTGGCGCTGATCGAATTGCTGCGCGGCAAATATAAATCGGGCTTCGCGCGCTATCGTTCGCGCTTCACCGATATCAAGGAACTGAAACGTTTGTCGTTCTCTTTCCCCCTATGGAAAGGCGAGCCGTTGCAGGGCAAAACCCTGCTGGTCTGCGACGAACAGGGTTACGGCGATACGCTGATGCTGGCGCGTTTTCTGCCCGTGCTGCGCCAGCAGGGCGCGCGCGTGGTATTTCTGGTGCATAAAGTTCTGGTGCCGCTTTTCACCGGTTGGGACGGCGCCGATCTTGTCCTTCCTCACGGCGGCCAGATCCCGCCCTGCGATTATTTTTGTTCCTCGTTCGACCTGCCGCACCGGCTGAATATCAATCTCGAAAATCTGCCGCATGAGGTGCCGTATCTGCCGATTCTGCCGCCCGACCCGGCGCTGCAAGTGTCGGGCGCGAAGCCTAAAATCGGCATCGTCTGGGGCGGAAGCCCGTTGCATCTCAACGATCAGAAACGCTCGGTGCCGCTGCCGGTTTTCGCCGATCTTTTCACCGTGCCGGATGTTTCTTTTTACAGTTTCAACCGCGACCTCAAACCGGGCGACGCGGAAATGCTCCCGCATTACAAAATCGAAAACCTTGTCCCCCATCTCACCGATTTCGCCAAGGCCGCGCGCCTTGTCGATCAGATGGATCTAATGATCGTCTGCGACACCGCCAACGCGCATCTGGCGGGCGGCATGGGTAAGAAAGTCTGGGTTCTGTTGCCCTTCGCGCCCGACTGGCGCTGGCTCACGGGCCGCGACGACAGCCCCTGGTATCCGACCGCACGCCTGTTCCGCCAGCCCGCTCCCGGCGACTGGGCCGGGGCCGTCGCTGCCGTCAAGCAGGCCCTGCTTCAGGAATCCTTGCCGAGCCGAATATCGATATAGGCCGAGCGCCGCAGATCGCGCAGCAACCGGCGCGCCTGCAATTCCAGTTTTTCGGTGCCGAGGCTGTGCATGATCGCGTCGCGGTCGATATCGCCGCCGTCGTTGCGTCCGCACACGAACAGCAACGCCACGCCTTTGTCGGTCGCCAGCGGGTCGCTGGCCCCGCCGACCGGCACGTTGCGGATCTTGTCGGTGATCCAGCCCGGGGCCTTCGACAGATTCATATCGCCGAGTTTCTGTGTTGCCCATCCGGGATAAGACTTCGTCAATACGCCCGCCAGATCGGCGCAATTCTTCACGCTGCCGCGCAAAGTCGCCGCCTGCTGCATCAGCGTATTTTTGGCGGCGTCCTTGGCATAGGGATGGAAGGCCTGCTGCAAATTGACGCTGGCCCGCGCCGGGTCGCCCAGCGACACGGTACGTTTTTCGCGCACGCCCAGAATATGGAAACCGTTGGCGGTGCGGATGGGGTCGCTCAGCTCCCCCGGCTTGGCCGCGTTCAGCGCCTTATCGAGTTCGGGCTCCAGCTGCCCCTGCTGAATCCAGCCGATATCGCCGCCCTGCGCCGCGCCCGCGTTCTGCGAGAATTGATGTGCCACCGCCGCGAAATTGGCGCCATGCTTCAATTGGCCGACCAGATTCTGCGCCAGTTGCTTAACCTGCTCTTCGTCTTTCGGATTATCCACCGCCAGGAAAATTTCGCTGGCCAGATATTCCTGCTTGCCGGTATTGGCGCGGATGCGCTCGATCACCGCGTCGATTTCATCGTCGCCCACTTCCACGCGCGGGCGCAGTTCGCGCTGCACCACTTTGTTCCACAGCAAGCCGTCGCGGATCTGCGCCGTCAGCGCGTCGGGCGAGCCGCCATGCGCGGTGATGAAATCCTTCATGTCGCCGGGGATGTGATTGTCGTGGGCGATGTGATCGAGCGCCGCATCCACTTCCGCGTCGCTCACGCTCAGATCGAGCCGCTTGGCTTCCTGCGTCTGCAACTGCTCGTCGATCAGGCTGCGCAAAATCTGCGGCAGAAGATGCATCCGTACTTCGGGATTATCGGGCAGCCCCGAAGAAAGGATCGACAGTTTCAGCCGCTGCGCCAGATCGGTCGAGGTAATGACGTTATCGTTAACGACGGCAACGATACCGGTGCCCATTCCCATATTTTCGGAGCCGGGGGCCGCGCGTTGCGCCCACACAGGCGTGCTGGCCAGCGACAACAGGATAACGGCGGCGGCGATGCGTTTCATGGATTTCCGGGGCGAAAGGGTGAGGAAAATACAGGCTAATGCGCTTTTTCGTTTAGGGAAACGAAAATCTTGCTCTAACCTATCGGCATTCAGGCGGAGATATTGACCGATGATTACGCTGTCTTACCAGAGAACGCATATAAATGAAGCTGTTTCCCACATGCGCCCGGTGCCCGCGCATTACCTGACGGTTTTTTCCGTCGCCGCCGATAGGCAATCGCCGGCTTTTATTTTTGAACATGCCTGGGTGCCGAAATTGCTCGATGTGGCGCTGCGGCGCCGCGACGCCATTGACGGGCCTCCCAGATACCGGGGGGCTTCTTACGGCGCGCGCTATAATGAGGGCCACAGTTATTTTAATCTTCGCACCGTCAAGGGCCTGACTTACGCATTCACTTTGTCTTTTTCCGATGTGGAGGATGATGGCCGGCGGCTCAGCCCGTCGGCGCTGACCGCCGATCATGTCGTCGATCTGGCGCGCTGGATGAAACGCATGGCCCCGGCTTTGGTGATGTGCGAAGATTCTTTGGCTCAGCAAGTCGGCCATCCGTCGCGCCCCAACCCCGGCACCTACGCCGCCGAAATTATCCAGATAGCGGTCAGTTAAAGTCATGCTCCTTCATGCCTCATGTGTCGCTTTTCAAGGCAAGGCGGTGTTGCTGGCCGGGCCATCCGGCGTCGGCAAATCCGATCTCGCGCTGCGCCTGATCGATGCAGGCGCGCAGCTGGTCGCCGACGATCAGGTTTTGCTGCACCGCGAAGAAAATCTCCTGCATGCCTCGCCGCCTCTGGCGATTGCCGGGCTGATGGAAATTCGCGCTGTCGGACTGATGCAAATGCCTTACATCATGGATATTCCCGTCGCGCTCTATGTTGAACTGATGCCGCTTGATGCAACCCTGCCGCGTCTGCCGGAACCCGATCCGGTTTTCCTGCTTGACCAGCCCGTGCAACGGCTTAGGCTTCACGCGTTCGCCGCCTCGACCCCTGCCAAAATCAAAGCGGCGCTGATTTACCGGATGGCGCATGACTGACCCGCACCAGAAAACACCCGCCAGACGCCGCATCGTGCTGATTTCCGGCATGTCGGGCGCGGGCCTCTCCACCGCGCTGAAGGTGTTCGAGGATGTCGGGTACGAGGCAGTCGATAATCTGCGTTTAAGTCTTGTCCCGGCGCTGATCGCCGATGTTTCCATCGCCTCGCGCAATCTCGCTGTCGCCATCGACACCCGCAACGCCAATTTCAGCGTCGATGAATTGCTGCATATCGATCATCTGCTGGCGGCCAAGCCCGAACTTGATGTCAGCCTTCTGTTCCTCGATTGCTCCGACGACGCGTTGCAGCAGCGTTTTACCGAAACCCGCCGCCGCCACCCGATGGCGGTCGATCGGCCCGTGACTGACGGCATCCGCCACGAACGCGAGCTTTTATGGGCGCTGAAAAACGAAGCCGATCAGGTCATCGATACGTCATCCATATCGGTGCATGATCTGCGCCGCCTGATTGCCGGGCAATATCGTTTCGATCATACCCTCGGCCTCACTCTGTTCGTGACCTCGTTCTCTTATCGTCACGGCGTGCCGCGCGAGGCCGATCTGGTGTTCGATGCGCGTTTCCTCAAAAATCCGCATTGGGAACCCGATTTGCGGCTCCTGACCGGGCGCGATGCGGAAGTTGCGGCCTATATTCGCAGCGATCCCGATTACGCCGCTTTTATCGAGCATCTAAGCGGGTTGCTCTTGCCCCTCCTGCCGCGCTATCAACAGGAAGGCAAAAGTTATCTGACGATTGCCATCGGCTGCACCGGCGGCAGGCATCGCTCGGTTCTGGCGGCCGAGGAATTGACCATCATTCTGGCGACGCATGATTTTGTCGTCGGCGTCGGCCACCGCGATCTCGATCGCGGCGTGAATAAGGCATAACAGGTAAGAATTATGATCGGTATCGTTCTGGTGACGCATGAAAATATCGGCGGCGAGCTTCTGAAAGCCGCGGCCGGTATCGTCGGCCCGCAGCAACAGGCCGAAGCGATCACCATCGGCCCGCATGACGATATGGATTTATGCCGTGACCGTATTCTCGCATCCATCCGCGCGGTCAACAGCGGCAAGGGCGTCATCCTGCTGGTCGATATGTTCGGCGGCACGCCCAGCAATCTGGCGATTTCGTCGATGCCGATGGGCAATGCGCTGGTGCTGGCGGGGGTCAATCTGCCGATGCTGGTCAAGCTCGCCTCGGTGCGCAAAACTCTGCCGTTACTGGAGGCCGCGCGCGAGGCCGAAGCGGCTGGCCGCAAATATATTCAACTGGTGGCCGAAAATCTGGCGCCTCATGCCGTCCCGGAAACAGGCACCTAAATGGGCATACAGCAGAATGTCGGCGAGCTTTGCGCCACCTTGACCATTGCCAACCAGCGCGGGCTGCATGCGCGCGCGGCGGCGAAATTTGTCAAGCTGGTCGAAAGTTTCGCGGTTGAAATCACCGTCACCAAAGACGAGATGAAAGTTTCTGGCCGTTCGATCATGGGCCTGATGATGCTGGCGGCGACTCTGGGTTCGACGATCAAAATTTGCGCCGTGGGCGACGATGCCGCTGCCGCGCTTGAATCTCTCGGCGATCTTGTGAAACGGAAATTCGATGAAGAATGAAGAACGCAAGCTGACCGGCATCGGCGTCGCCCCCGGCATCGCCATCGGCCCCGCTTTCATTATCGAGCAAAGTGGCTTGCCGGTGCCCGAATATGAAGTGCCGGAAAAACAGCTCGACAAGGAACTGAAACGCTTCGAAGGCGCCGTAATCAAGGTGCAGCGCCACATCAGCCAGCTGCGCCAGAAGGCCGAAAGCTTGCCGGCGGGCGCGGAAGATATGCTCCTGCTGCTCGACGCCTATAAAGGCATGCTGTCGGGCTCGCGCCTTGTGCGCGGGGTCGAGGATATTATCCAGAAACAGCGCATCAATGCCGAGGCCGCGATTCAGAAACAGATTGCGGCGTTGAAAGCCAGTTTCGCGGCGATGGATGATGCTTATCTGGCGGCGCGCGCCGAAGATGTCGGCGAAGTCGGCAACCGGCTGATCCGCAGTTTGCTGCAACAGAATTACAATCCCTTCGCCGAAGCCCCCGAAGGCTGCGTGATACTGGCCGAAGAAATCACCCCCGCCGACGCGGCCTTGATGAATCCCGAACGCGTTGCGGGTTTCGCTACCGTGTTGGGCGGCGCCGAAGGCCATGCCGCGATCATGGCGCGCGCGCTTGGCATTCCGGCTATTTCCGGCGTCGCCACGCTGACGCACGGCGTCAAACCCGGCGATATGGTCATTATCGATGGGCGGCAGGGCGAAATCACCATCCATCCCGAAGCCGCGACTTTGCACTATTACAAGCAGGAACTGACGAAGAAACGTCAGGAAGACAAACGCCTCAAAGGCCTGCGCGACGTGCCCGCCATCACCGCCGACGGCACCGCGATTTCGCTGCAGGCCAATATGGAATTGCCGCGCGACGTCGATACGGCTCTGGAGTCCGGCGCGAAAGGCATCGGCTTGCTGCGCACCGAATTCATGTTCATGAATCGGCCCGATCTGCCGGACGAAGACGAACAATATGACGTGTTGCGCAAGCTCGTGCATAAACTCGACGGACGGCCTCTGACCGTGCGCACACTCGATGTCGGCGGTGAGAAACTGGCCACGGCTCTGGGCGATACGGTCGGCGAGAGCGTCAATCCTGCCCTGGGCCTGCGCGCCATTCGTCTGGGGTTGAAGCAACCCAAATTGCTCGATGCGCAACTGGCGGCGATTCTGCGCGCCAGCATGCATGGGCCGGTGCGGATTCTGATCCCGATGGTGTCGTCGGTCGGGCAGATGAAGCAGGTGCGGGCGCGATTGTTACAAATCGAACGGCGTTTGCATAAACGCGGGATTCGCATCAAGGGTTTGCCGCCGGTGGGCGCGATGATCGAAATTCCTTCGGCGGCATTGATCGCCGACGCGCTCGCCAAAGTCTGCGATTTCTTTTCGATCGGCAGCAACGATCTGACGCAATATACGCTGGCGATTGACCGCGGCGACGAACGCGTGGCCGATTTGTATGACCCGTTTCATCCGGCGGTGTTGCGTTTGATTCAGTTCACGGCGGCGGCAGGCTGGCGCGCCAATATACCTGTCGCTCTCTGCGGCGAAATCGCGGGCGACAGGCGCGCCACGGGCTTGCTGCTTGGCTTGGGCCTGCGCGAACTCTCGATGTCGCCTTTGCGCCTGCCTGCGGTCAAACACGAAATCACGCAACTGACCTTGGCCCGCGCGCTCGATTTCGCCGAAAAACTGATGAACCAGACCGACGAAAAAGAAATCCGCGCTTTGCTGGCATCGAGTCTAGTGCCGCGTGGGAAATAATCGCTATTGCCGAAGGTCGCGCAAGTTGCTCTGGTGGCTCCTGCGGTCAAGCGTGGTATTTCGACGAAGTTGTTGATGGAGGGCGCTCGCCATAGCGACAACTTTTTCGTGCTCGCTACGTGGAAACAGGGCGCTGGTTTGACGTGTGGATTCGTCGTAGGTAAAACCGATACTGGCGATGCCCGTTTTATCCGCGAAAAGTCGAGTCAATTCTTCGCTTGCACGGGCAGCTTCCTCAGTGGTGGCGGCAAGAAAAAACTGAACCGCGAAACGGTCGGCATAGTCAGGGTCGGTAAGGCCAGAGTATTTGGAGGCCTCAATTTGACCGTATACGGCGCATGACCTGATATGACCGCCTTTCTCGACAACACCGAGGCTGTAACCTTTGCATGTTTTGTGCAGCAAGGCGGAGAGGCTGTCCTCCGCCGGGATTTCTGCTGTTCCTGTCTGGGCTGCAACTGATGCCCTATTTTGTTCATGCTGCGACATTGCGTTACGGTCGTCTTGAACGCGCTGCATGAAAGCTGGCAATTCATCGCGAAGGTTTTTTAGATCAAGATAGCCAAAGCTGTCGGGGTTGAGACCGAGATTGGCGAGGTTGCTTCTCGTAGAACCAAACCCCCGTCCGCTAAAGAAAGTAGTGGGAACATGTAGTTGTTTCAGTTCGACAAGTTCTCGCATAAAGAGGTTACCGCTTTCAAGAAATAGAACAACATTCCGTTGCCTTCTTGCCGGTACCTTGAAATCATCCACGATATCTAGGCAAAGACGCGGAAAATCCCGCCATAATTCATTTTGTTCACTCAGCCTGCCTAAAGCCCGGTACAGCGTCTCATCTCTGTCGCCAAAAATAATAAAACTGCCTTGGGATGTCATAATTTTCTCCCTTTAAAATAAATCCTCAAAAAAACGAGACTATCAAATCCGCTTGGCGCTGCGGGCGCCGTGGGGCACGGGGCCGGTCAGGAGAATGCCGCTGGTGGCGCGGGTGGTTTTTTCCTTGCGCAGCAGGCGCAGGATACGGCCAAGTGTGTCTTTCAGTTCCTTGCGCTCGACCACGATATCGACCATGCCGTGATCCTGCAAATATTCGGCGCGCTGGAAACCCGGCGGCAGGGTTTCGCGGATGGTGCTTTCGATCACGCGCGCGCCGGCAAAGCCGATCTGCGCGCCGCGTTCGGCTATATGGATATCGCCGACCATGGCGAAGGATGCCGTCACGCCGCCCGTTGTCGGGTCGGTCAGAATGACGATGAAGGGCAATCCGGCGTCTTTGACCTGATTGGCCGCAATAATGCTGCGCGGCATCTGCATGAGGCTGAGAGCGCCTTCCTGCATGCGAGCCCCGCCCGAAGCCGGGACGACGATCAGGGCCGATTTGGTGGATACGGCGCGTTTGGCGGCGGTGACAATCGCCTCGCCCACGCCCATGCCCATCGACCCGCCCATAAAGCCGAAATCGAACACGGCGATCACGGTCTTGACGCCGTTGACGGTGCCTTCGCCGACGATGATAGCGTCCTGCCGCTTGGTCTTGCCCTGCGCGTCTTTCAGACGGTCGGCATAGCGTTTCTGATCGCGGAATTTGAGCGGATCGGCCAATGCCTTCGGCACTTCGACGTTTTTATAGGCGCCGTCATCGAACAAAGTTTCCAAACGCCTGACGGGGCCGAGTTTGAGATGGAACCCGCAATGGCGGCAGACATTCAGATTTTCTTCCAGCTCGCGCGTGAAAAGCATCGCGCTGCAGCCGGGGCATTTTTCCCACAGATTGTCGGGGATGTCCTTTTTCTGGCCAACGAGGGCGCGGACTTTCGGACGGACGAAATTGGTAAGCCAGTTCATGAGGACGGCACCTTAGCTTTTGTGCGCGGCGTTTGCCAGCGTTTCGACAAATCCGATAACATCATGGATTATATCGGTTTTTTGCTCCAAAGCGACGGCGATACGGTTAACGATAGCGCTGCCCACCACCACCCCGTCGGCCACGGCGGCTATCGCCCGCGCGGCTTCGGGCGTGCTGATGCCGAAGCCCACCGCTACCGGCAAGTTCGACTGCGCGCGTATGGCGGCCACGGCCTTTTGCACCGGGGTGGCGTCGGCTTGTTTGCTACCGGTAATGCCGGTGACCGAGACGTAATAGAGGAACCCGCTGGCGCCGTTCAGGATGGTTTTGAGGCGCGCGGCATCGGTCGTCGGCGTGACCAGGCGGATGATGTCGAGGCCACCCGCCATGGCACGCAACTGACCATCTTCCTCGGGCGGCAGGTCGGCGATGATGAGGCCATCGACGCCCGCGTCTTTGGCATCCTTCGCGAATTTGTCGAGGCCATAGGCGTAAAGCGGATTGGCATAACCCATCAGAATGATCGGCGTATCTTTGTCGCCCGCGCGGAAATCGCGCACCGCGTCGATAATCTTTTTCAGTTTAATGCCGCCTGCGAAGGCGCGCAGATTGGCTTTTTCAATTGCCGGGCCGTCGGCCATCGGATCGCTGAACGGCATGCCGATTTCGATGAGGTCTGCGCCCGCTTTCGGTAATCCGGCGAGAATTTTCGCGAAGGTGGCGAGATCGGGATCGCCTGCCGTGATGAAGGGAATGAAGGCTTTTTTGTGCGCGGCTTTCAACGCGGCGAAACGGATTGCGATGCGG
This sequence comes from Alphaproteobacteria bacterium, assembly GCA_031291435.1. GTDB lineage: Bacteria > Pseudomonadota > Alphaproteobacteria > UBA9219 > UBA9219 > CAIXLI01. The sequence continues at coordinate 19,984 of JARLJC010000069.1, forward strand.
CTCATAATTTGACGCCCAGTTTGCTGGCGATGGTGAAGATATCCTTGTCGCCGCGTCCGCTCAGATTGACGACCATCAGATGATCTTTGGGCAATTTCGGCGCGGCCTTGATGACATGCGCCAGCGCATGCGAAGGTTCGAGCGCGGGCAGGATGCCTTCGAGTTTCGCCAGCAACTGAAACGCTTCCACCGCTTCGTCGTCGGTGGCGGGCACATAAGACACACGCTTCTCGTCGAACAGCCACGCATGTTCCGGGCCGATGCCGGGATAATCGAGTCCCGCCGAAATCGAATGTGCTTCCTGAATCTGGCCGTCATCGTTTTGCAGGAAATAGCTGCGCATGCCGTGCAGAATGCCCGGCTTGCCGCCCGCCAGCGAGGCCGCATGTTTGTCGGTGTCGAGGCCATAACCGGCGGCTTCGACGGCATACATCGCGACCGCAGGTTCGTTGAGAAATTCGTAGAATAATCCCATCGCGTTCGATCCGCCGCCGACACACGCCACCAATGAATCCGGCAACCGCCCTTCGGCTTCGAGAATTTGTGCGCGAGTTTCGCGGCCGATAATGGCCTGAAAATCGCGCACCATCATGGGGTAGGGATGCGGGCCGCCCACGGTGCCGATGATATAAAACGTATCTTCGACATTGGCGACCCAGTCGCGCAAGGCGCCATTCATCGCGTCTTTGAGCGAGCGCGAACCCGATGTGACGGCTTTTACTTCAGCCCCCAAAAGCCGCATGCGGAACACGTTGGGCTTCTGCCGCTCGATATCGACTTCGCCCATATAAACGGTGCAGGGCAAATTGAACAAAGCCGCCACGGTGGCGGTCGCGACGCCATGCTGGCCAGCACCGGTCTCGGCGATGATGCGCGTCTTGCCCATGCGTTTCGCCAGCAGAATCTGGCCCATGCAATGATTGATCTTGTGCGCGCCGGTGTGATTGAGTTCTTCGCGCTTCAGATAGATTTTCGCGCCGCCCAGATGCTGGGTCAGCCGCTCGGCATAGAACAAAGGCGAAGGCCGCCCGACATAATGCTTGAGATAGTAATCCAGCTCTTCCTGAAAGGCAGGATCGGCCTTGGCCGCTTCATAGGCTTTTTCCACCGCGAGGATCAGCGGCATTAAAGTCTCGGCGACATAGCGCCCGCCATAAGGGCCAAAATGCCCGTCTTTATCGGGCTGCGCGGTAAAAGAGTTTTTCATGCGGGTAAGATAGAGGAGAACGCGGCGCGGCGAAAGTCTCTTAGGCCGCCAGTTTGGTAAACAGATCCTGCCATTGCGCGGGCGGCAGCTTGCCGTAAGGCCCGGCTTCCGAGCGCCAGAATTTCACCATCTGCGGGAAGCCGTTGATGACGCCGCTCTTGGTATTGACCATATGCTTGTTCAGCGGCATCAGCCGGATGCCGTCGAGTTTTTTGACCGCCGCCGCGCGTTCCTTGTCATTGAGATTTTCATGCATCAGCGTGGCCAGCAGCAACGGGTCGTCGCTACCCAGACGCTTCTTGGCTTCGCCGCGCCGCCCCATGATGGCATCGAGCGCGCGCGTCGCCGCGTCGGCCATAGGCGTGCCTTCGTCGGCCTGCGCGATATAAATGGCGCGCGCGATATGGTTGAGTTCGGCCTGCGTGATTTCGGGCAGCCATACCAGAACGCCGCCGCCCATGAGCCCGGCGCGTTCCAGGGCTACGACCTGTTCGCAGAAACTGCAGGCGGTGACGAAATCGCTATCGACGGGAACGATACGCTGAAA
>JARLJC010000070.1 GCA_031291435.1 Alphaproteobacteria bacterium
CCGACGCCGATGTGGACGGCAGCCATATCCGGACTTTGCTGCTGACCTTTTTCTATCGCCAGATGCCGGAGCTCATCACGCGCGGCTATTTGTATATCGCGCAGCCGCCGCTTTACCGCATCAAGCGCGGCAACACCAAGGAACGTTACCTGAAAGACGACCGCGCGATGGAAAATTACCTGACCGAGGTTGGTATTGAAGGCGCGACGGTTACCTTGCATGACGGCAAAATTTTGCAGGGCGAAGAGTTGCGTCTTGTCATGGAACGCGCCCGCGTCATGAAAACCGCGATTCAGTCGCTGGCCCGCAAGGTGGAGCATCCGGTGATTGTCGAGCAGGCCGCCATTGCAGGCGCTCTGGCCTCGGCGCTCACCGAAAATACCGAACATGCGGCACAGGCCGCGGCCTATATCGCCAAGCGTCTCGACACATTGCTGCCCGTCAAAGAACGCGGCTGGAAGGGTGAGGCGACAGGCAAGCAGGGTATGGTGCTGAGCCGCACGCGCCACGGTGTGACGTCGAAATACACGCTCGACGCCGACACGCTGCGCTCCGCCGAAGCGCGTAAGCTCGACGGCATGGCGCAGGATTTGCAGACATGGTTTCAGGCGCCCGCCAAATTGACGGTCAAGGACAAGGTTACGTCGCTGGCCGGCCCCATCGCGCTGGTCGATGCCATCTGGGACCATGCCAAGCAGGGCCTGACCACCCAGCGTTACAAAGGTCTGGGCGAAATGAATCCGGAACAGTTGTGGGAAACCACGCTCGACCCCGAAGTTCGCACGCTCCTGCAGGTCAAAGTCCATCAGGCCGACGTGGCGGAGCAGGTCTTCTCGACCCTGATGGGCGACGTTGTCGAACCGCGCCGCGATTTCATTCAGGCCAACGCGCTCAACGCCACCAATATCGACGCTTAATTAGACGATACGACGCGCCATTTTGATGCGAAAGCCACATAACGTCGAACTGCTATTTTATACGCGACGTAACCTCCCGCGGCTCCGCTGATCGAAAAAGACAGGGCATCGTATAAAAATTCGAAAGTTTCCGAATAAGGCGGGGTGTGACGCATTTCTCCGGCAAAAGCGGCCATTACATCAGCATAACCGCAGGAGAGAATTAAGCCCGTTATCATGCCGCCAATGACGAAAAATAATCTTTGGCCGGAATAGGTACGGTGGGTCGCCAAGCCGTAAATCATCATGTAAGGTGCAAATGCGCCAATAAGCGTGGTCACCCCGAATAGGGCGAAGTCGATAGCCAGTATTTTGGAAACTTCGGCCGGGTTGCCGAAATGAACCGGCGCATAATAGTCCGAATTGAATCCGAACAGGTGTTGCAGAAACGCGAAGACAGTCAGGCTTACTGTGGCAGCGAGTGTCGCTGTCAGATAGGCGGCCATAAAAACAGCCATACGCCTGGCCAGCCTGCGCACAGGTTACCTGTTTCCGTTAATCAGCGATAATTGCGGCGCTTTTTCGGCGTTGAGGTCGGTCAGGCGGATCGGATAATCGCCGCTGAAACAGGCGTCGCAGAATTGCGGATTACTGCTGTTGCGCTTGGTTTCGCCCATCGCGCGGTATAATCCATCCAGCGAAATAAACGCCAGACTGTCGGCGCCGATAAAACGCTGCATCTGATCGACGGTATAATTATGCGCCAGCAATTTGTCGGGTTCGGGCGTGTCGATGCCGTAGAAGCAGCTATGCGCGGTCGGCGGCGACGAAATGCGCATATGCACTTCCTTGGCGCCCGCAGCGCGGATCATATCGACGATCTTGGTCGATGTGGTGCCGCGCACGATTGAATCGTCCACCAGAATGACGCGCTTGCCTTCGATGAAGCGGCGGTTGGCGTTGTGCTTGAGTTTGACGCCGAGATGGCGGATGCGGTCGGTCGGCTGAATGAAAGTGCGTCCAACATAATGATTGCGGATGATGCCGAGATCGAAGGGGATTTTGCTGATCTCGGCATAGCCGATGGCGGCGGGCGTGCCCGAATCCGGCACCGGTACCACGATATCGGCGTCGATATGCGACTCGCGCGCCAGTTCCGCGCCGATATTCTTGCGCATTTCATAGACCGAACGGCCTTCGACCGATGAATCCGGACGCGCGAAATAGATATATTCGAAGATGCAGAATTTATGCGGCGCGTTTTCAAAGGGGCGGATCGACTGAATGCCCTTATCGTCGATAATGACCATTTCCCCGGCGGCGATGTCGCGCACGAATTCCGCGCCGATGATATCGAGCGCGCAGGTTTCCGATGCCAGCACATAAGCGTCGTCGATCTTGCCCAGCACCAGAGGCCGCACGCCATATGGGTCACGCACCCCGATCAGAAGATTTTTGCCGAGGCAGACGAGGGAATAAGCACCTTCGATCTGGCGCAGCGCTTCGATCAGCCGGTCAACCGGCGAGCCGCCGCGCGCGATCGCCATCAGATGGATGATGACTTCGGTATCCGTTGTCGAACGGAACAGACACCCGCGCTTGACGAGCTGCTTGCGCAATCCGGCGGCGTTGGTCAGGTTGCCGTTATGGCCGATGGCGAAACCGCCGAAATCGAAATCGGCGAAGAGGGGCTGCACGTTGCGCAAGGCGGTTTCGCCGGTGGTGGCGTAACGCGTGTGACCGATGGCCGAAGTTCCGGCCAGACGCGCAACAACGCTGTCGGAGTTGAAGTTTTCGCCGACATGGCCGAGCGCGTGATGCGCGTTGAAATGTTCGCCGTCATAGCAGACGATGCCGGCGGCTTCCTGCCCGCGATGCTGCAGGGCGTGCAACCCCAGCGCGGTCATGGCCGCGGCGCTGTCTTTGCCGAGAATACCGAATACGCCGCATTCTTCTTTCAGTTTGTCGTCGTCAAACGGATCGGCGATAAAGTTCATGTCCTGCGTCATGGCTTGGCCTCAACCGGTTTGGGTGCGAGCGGGGTTACGGGAACGGTAATATGTCCTTCGCCGGCTTTGTCGCCCGAAGGGGCAGGCGGTTTCGGCGTCGATAGATCTTCCAAAGTCTGCCGGTCGATTTCTTTCTGCGCGGCGTCTTTCTGCTTGCTGTAATTTTCTAACGTCTTATCGACCATATCCTGCGGCACGAACTGCTTGAGGAACCCTGCGCCATAGGCCACCGCCGGACGGGTGCGTGCTTTCATCAGCCATTCGGGAGGCGTGTTGCGGTCTTTGTCCTGTGTCTGTTCGGTGGCCGGTTTATCGATATCGGGCCATAAAATCATCACACCGGCGAGGTAGAAAATGCAGATAATCGCGAAACCGCGCAGCAATCCATAGGCAAAACCCAGCGACCGGTCGATGATCGTCAGCGCGCCTGTCCGGATCTGCCCCGCCAGCACCGCGCCGATCACCATCAGGATGACAAGAACCAGCACAAACACGCTGGCCCGCGCCGTCCATATCAAAGCGGTTTCATTTTTTATGTAGTGATGCAAAGCGGGCATCGCAAGGTGATAGAACTTCGCCGCCGCGAAATAAGCGCCACCCCAGGCGACGAGCGAGAAAATCTCGCGGATAAGGCCGCGCATCAGCGCCAGGAGGCCCGACGCCAAAATGAATCCCAGAACCAGATAATCGCAGTTATTCAAGCCGTTCGCATGTTCCATGGGCACCCGCATTCCAAGGGAGCCTCTATCTAGCATAAAAGAGCAGGAAGTTAATGCTTTTCTGTGCCCGGAATGGCCTATTTGGGGTCGTTGGGCAGTATCATTTGATGATGCGGGCTGCCCGAGGCGATCATGGGCAGGCAGGGAATATCGGGGAGAATCCGGATATCCGCCAAAACAGGGCCTTGGGCGGTGATCATCTCACGCAGAACATCTTCCAGCCTATTAGGGTCGGCGCAGCGCAGACCCGTCCAGTAGCTCGCCTCGGCCAGCTTGACAAAATCCGGCTGGAGAATGTCGCTTTGGGAAAAACGCTTCTCATGGATTAGATCCTGCCATTGCCACACCATCCCCAACTTTCCGTTGTTAATGATCATGACTTTGGGCGACAGGCCTTCCTGCGCGGCGACGATCAGTTCCTGGCTGTTCATCTGGATCGAACCGTCGCCGCTGATGCAGATGACCAGCGCCTCGGGATCGGCGATTTGCGCGCCGATGGCGGCGGGCAGGCCATAGCCCATGGTGCCGAGGCCGCCCGAGGTGATGAAATCGCGCGGATTTTCCACCGGCCAATGCTGGGCGGCGAACATCTGATGCTGGCCGACATCGGTGGTGACGATGATGCGGCGGTCGGGGCCGACTTCCTCGCGGGCGATGCGGAACAATTCGCGGATGGCATGCTGCGGCAGGATCCCGTCGGGCGGGTTGGTGTAACGCAGGCTGTCGATGGCGCGCCAGCGGTTGATCTGCGCCCACCATTCTTTCAGATCGCCGCGTTCCGTGATTGCCATGACGGCGGGCAGCAGCGACGACAGCGCCATGCCGCAATCTTCGACAATCGCGACGTCGGCATGGCGGATTTTATGGATTTTGCTTTCGTCGATATCGATATGGACGATCTTGGCGTGGGGCGCGAATTCATCGACCTTGCCGGTGATGCGGTCGTCGAAACGCGAGCCGATGGCGACGATGAGATCTGCATCATGCATCGCCATGTTGGCTTCGTAACGGCCATGCATGCCCAGCATGCCGAGCCATTGCGGATCGGAAGCCGGAAACGCGCCGAGCCCCATCAGGGTAGAGGTAACGGGAATGCCGGTATGACGGGCAAGACTGCGCAGCAGGCGAACCGCGTCGTCCCCCGAACCGTTGACGCCGCCGCCGGTATAAAAAACCGGGCGCTCGGCGCGGGCGATCAGTTCGGCGGCTTCGGCAATCGCTGGATTGTTGTTGGCGAGGGTCAGCGACGTCGTGTGCCGCGTGCGGTGGAGCGGGAATTCATGCGGTTCGAAGAAACGATATTCGCCCAGCATATTCTGGACGTCCTTCGGGATATCGACCAGAACCGGGCCGGGGCGGCCGCTGGCGGCAAGGTGAAAGGCTTCATGCAGGACATAAGGCAAATCCGCGATGTTTTTGACGAGGTAATTATGTTTGCTGGCGGAGCGGGTAATTCCGACGGTGTCGCATTCCTGAAAGGCGTCGCTGCCGATAAGGTTCGAGGCGACCTGTCCGGTGATGACGACCATCGGCGTGGAATCCGACAGGGCATCCATAAGGGGGGTGACGGTATTGGTGGCGCCGGGGCCCGAAGTGACCATGACCACGCCGGTTTTGCCGGTGGCCCGGGCATAGCCTTCGGCCATGTGTCCCGCCCCTTGTTCATGGCGGACGAGAATATGGCGGACGTAATTCTGGCGGAACAAAGCGTCATACATCGGCAAAGCCGCGCCGCCGGGATAACCGAAAATCGTATCGACGCCTTGATCGGCCAGCGCGCGCATGACCATTTCGGCGCCTGTCATGGTTTCGGTAGCGGGGGCGGGGCGGGAAGCGAGGGCGGAGATTTTGTTCATTTTGTATCCTTGTCATCGAAAAATTTCAGGCAATAAAAAAGGCCCTTAGTCGGGCCATGTCGCGCTGTACGGAAGACGACCTATAGTCGTCCCGACACCAGCGCGCCTCTTACGAGAATGAGAGAAAGCAAAATAAACCCGCTTCTTTGTTCAGGTGGGTATCGTAACGCGGATATTTTCGGCACGTCAACAGGAATTACGCGCAATAAAAGAACTGCCCGTGCCGCGTCATTCCCGCGCAGGCGGGAATGACGCGGGAGAGGGCGGTTCTAAGCCCGTTTGACCTGTGGGCCTGCTTCGAACAGGGGTAGGAGCTCGCTCAACTGCCGGATTTCGGTGGTGCGGAGGAGGGGGGCGGCACCGGTTTTTCCCGCTTTATCGTTCTGGGGCATAATCGCCTGCGTGAAGCCCAGTTTGACGGCTTCCTTGAGTCGCAGCGCGGGCTGGCTGACGCGGCGGACTTCGCCCGACAGGCCGATTTCGCCGAAGGCCACGCAATTGGCCGGGACGGGTTCGCCGGTGAGGGAGGACAAGAGTGCTGCGGCGACGGCAAGATCGGCGGCGGGTTCGGTGATGCGGAAACCGCCCGCGACGTTGAGATAGACATCGTTCTGGCCGAAGGCCACGCCGCAACGGGCTTCGAGGACGGCGAGAATCATAGCCAGCCGTCCGCTGTCCCAGCCGATGACGGCGCGGCGCGGCGTGCCGAGCGCGGAGGGTGCAACCAGAGCCTGAATTTCGACCAGCACAGGCCGCGTGCCTTCGAGGCCCGCGAACACAGCAGCACCGGACATATCGTCGCGCCGGTCGGCGAGGAACAACGCCGAAGGGTTGGCGACTTCCATCAAGCCTTTATCGGTCATCTCGAACACGCCGATCTCATCGGTCGGGCCGAAACGGTTTTTTACGCCGCGCAGCACGCGGAACTGATGCCCGCGGTCGCCTTCCAGATACAAGACAGTATCGACCATATGTTCCAGCACGCGCGGGCCGGCAATCGTGCCTTCCTTGGTGACATGGCCGACGAGAATGACGGCGATATCGCGTTTCTTGGCGACGCGGATAAGTTCCTGCGCCGAGGTGCGCACCTGCGCCACGGTGCCGGGCGCGCTGTCGAGCGTATCGACATACATGGTCTGGATGGAATCGATGATGAGAATGTCGGGCGCGTCTTTATTGTCGATGGAGCCGACAATATCGCGGATGCTGGTTTCGCTCGCTAATTCGCAATTGGCGTCGGCGAGGCCGAGCCGCGCCGCGCGCAGCCGCACCTGATCGATGGCTTCCTCGCCGGATATGTACGCAACCCGGTGCGATTTGGCGAGATTGCACACCACCTGCAGCAAAATCGTCGATTTGCCGATGCCGGGATCGCCGCCGACCAAAGTCGCGCTGCCCGGCACCAACCCGCCGCCCAGCACGCGGTCGAATTCGCCGATGTTCGAGAGGCGGCGCGGTATCACGCGGTCGGACTCGCTTTTCAACGGCACAAACTCAATCCGGTTCGACTTGCTGCGTGTTTTGACGTCGTTCAGCCCCTTGGGCGGGCCGCTCGCCGCAGCCTCTTCCACCAGACAATTCCAGCTATGGCACGCCTCGCACTTCCCCGCCCATTTGGGGAATGACGCGCCGCAGGATTGACAAACGAATTGGGAGGAGGACTTGGACATACTCGGAACATAACACGATGTTCACGTTTTGTACACATGAAATTGTAAGGGTCAAAATTCGTCGTTGCTGTGTGTGCTGCCGGATGCGGTGAGAGCAAAGCCGCTTTGATGCGAAGATGATAAGGCCGTCATTGACGGGCGTATGGTAATCCCATACGTTGCCTGTGCCAGCGCGAAAAGCGCGGCGGGGCTTCAAAACCTCCTGTAACCAGTGGCATCGACTGAAACGGTGCTGCCTGTCCGTGCCTATGGGCCGGAGGGCGGCGTTATGTCCAAGCCTTGCGGCTAAATGCGCCGCGCCGTGTTACAGCGGTTTTGAACCTCCGGCTCACCAGCGGAGGCTACAATGACTTATCAAAATTCACGATACTGGCGCACACGGCAAGGTGCGGCGGCTCTGATTGCCTTGATCGGCGCAATAGGTGGCCTCTTTGCCGGGTGGCTGTTGTGGGGATAGACAGGGGTGAAGATGAGTGGGGGCTTTCACCAGCATGGCCGAGGCATAAACGCATTCCACGGTGGAGGTGGGTATTGGTGGTCTTGATTCTTCGTTTGCTCCGTATTTTTGAAAGGAAGCTGACTCAGCAAGAGGTTGTCATTCCAGAGCCTTCGCATTTGGAACAGGAAACGCCGCAGGATTGACCAATGAATTGGAAAGAGGGCTTAGACATGTTTGAAGCATAGCAGAATGTTCACGTTTTGTACACAAAAAAGATTGCATGTCTTGACCTGCTCCCCGTTTTCTGAGGCAAAATGATATAGAGTCTGTAACCCTGAGAAGGAGCAGACGATGAAGAAGCGGTTTAGCGAAGAACAGATTATCGGGATATTGAAGGAACATGAGGCTGGAGCGAAGACAGCCGA
>JARLJC010000071.1 GCA_031291435.1 Alphaproteobacteria bacterium
GCGCATGTAATCGCCGCAGCATGGCGGAGCGATCCGACGGACAGTGCGTTTCGAGCGGGGAGTCCGAGGGCGACAAGTCCACGAAGGTCACACGGCCGCTCCGATCGAGCCGCCGCATCAACGCGATTTCGCGTTCGCACAAGGGACAGCTTCCATCAAACCACACGGTCACGGCGGACGCTGTCGAGGCGTCACTGTTTTTTCTATCGGTCGGACAACGATCACGCACCTCGCTCTCCGATTTCGGGTTCTGCACGAAAGGATTTCGGCACCGAACGTCTTTTACAGTACGAAAAGAGCAGCGATCCGGATCAGTCCAGGCGCAGGCGAGCGATGCTGCAAGCAGAGATGATCAGGAAGGCTGCGAGCGAAAGCGATCTTGCCGACGAGGCAGGACGAATAAATTGGCTTCGATTTTTTGCGGGGAGGTCGGAACGCGATATCTGCGACGCAACGCCTAGCGCTGACGAGCCGCGACAAGATTCCGATTTATTGCAGAATACTGGCAGGAGTGGCAGGGCTCGAACCTGCGACACCCGGTTTTGGAGACCGGTGCTCTACCAACTGAGCTACACTCCTGTGGCCGCCGCTTATGGCGCTCGGTCGACAGAGGCTTCTCTTACTCGGACAGGCCCCTTTCGCGCAAGCCCGTCGGCTCATAAATGCGTGAAAAAAAGCGCAACCGGCGGCGTGTCGCGCCTCCGGCAAAAATCACGCTCCCATTGCTGCGCCCACGGCCTGACGCAAGAAAGGCGTCACGATCGCCGCGACCTTTTCCGGATTGTCGGCAAAAGGCCAGTGGCCGCTGTCATCGAGCACATGAACCTCAGCCTTGGGAAAAAAGTCGCGCTGAATTTCGGCGTAGCGCGCCGGCAGATAGGGGTCGGCGCGGCCCCAGATGACCAACGTCGGACAGGTCAGCGCGCGAAAGGCGTCTCGGTATCTTTCGGCCATGTAACCCGGATTATTGGTGTCGCGGTAGAGTTTCAGCACGGCGCGTTTCGTGCCGGCGTCGAAATGATCGTACATCGCATCGATAAAGGCCTTAGGCAGTCCTCGCGGATTGCCATGCTTCAACATCATATGGAACCCGAACCGGGTCGTCATCGCGTTGAAAACCTCGCCCAGAAAGGGTGTTCGCCAGATGCGGGCGAGATAATGCCAGTGGTAATTCGGAAAAACGCCGGTGTCGATCAGCGTCAGGCTGGCGAGCGCGGCCGGATGGGCCAGAGCCCAGGCGAGGCCCCAGGGTCCCCCGAAATCATGCAAGACCAGATGAACTTTTTGAATGTGTAATTTCGTCAGCAGGGCGCCGAGATGATCGGCGTATCCGGCGACGGTATAATCGAAATATTCCGGGCGGGCCGATTGCCCGAAGCCCGGCATGTCAGGCGCAACACAACGACAGAATGTCGCCGCCCGCTCCATCAGATCCTCCCAGTCCCTGGAATAGCCTGGGTTGCCATGCACGAAGACGACCGCCTCATCGGCGGAGGCCGGGCCGGCTTCAAGCACCGCCGTGTGGACCCGATTGACGATAACTTCCCCCAGGCGGAGCATGGCGTGTCCTCCGACGCTTATTGAAGCCGATTTTGAGCCGGCGATCCTATGGCGTGGCGCGCCTTCACCCATGCCGCTCGCGCCAGATTTTTGGGTCCGATAAAGGCGTTGGCCGTGATACAGCGCTGGCCAAACGCCGAAAGATTATCCGCGCAGGCGGGATCGAGGGCCGCAGCCGAAAACATCAGGCGCTCGATGAAATTGAAATCGCGTCCCGTCGCATAATCGGAAATCAGAAATTCATGGCCCGCCAGTTCGCTCTTGCGGCGTTGGGCGTAAGCCGCAAGGGCCTTGTCCAGTCGCGCCTCATCCGCGCCCTTGCACGATTCGTCGACCGCGTCGGCCAGCCATTCGGCGCTCTGGAAAGCCCAGCCGCAGCCAACGCCCCACAGGTAATCGATGCAAAGCGCCGCGTCGCCAATCAGGGCAAGGCCGGGACGCACGGGTTCGCGGATCAGGTTGGGATAATCGATCGTGCCGAAGAAGGGGCTGACCAGCCGCCCGCTGGCCAGACGCGGCGCGTCAGGAATTGCCTCGTAAAGCCGATTCATCGCCGTTTCGGGATCGGCCTTCCATTCCGCCACTTTATCATGCGAGGGCATGGCGGCGACAAGCGTCATGCCGTCATCATTGGGAAAGGCATAGGCGATGTCCGGCTCAAGAAACCACATTTGCGACCGGTCGCCACTTTGCAGCGGCAGATCGCGATAATAGGCGAAATAGCCGATGCGCCCGGTCGGCTTTTCCCGAGCGACAATGCCGGCGAGGCTGGCGATCCGTGAATGGCGACCGTCGGCGCCGACCACAAGCCTCGCTGGAATCTGCCTTTGGGCGCCGCCCGCGCCATAAACCGTCACCCCGCGGATACGCCCTTTGCTCGTCAGCAGTTCATGCGCCGAAAAGCCCGGCATGAAATCGACACCGGGCGTGGCCGCCGCCATCTGGCGGAGCATCGGGTCAAGTTTTTCGCGGCGGATGCTGTAGCCAAAGGCCGGCCTTGCAATGACTTGCTGCGATGGGGCGACGATTTTGCCCCATCGCGTATGTAATTCAACCTCATTGCGAACGCCGCCGGCCGCCTCAATGGGTCCGGCGAGGCCAAGCCGCTGAATGGTCGGCGTGGCGCTCGACTGGATGAAATGCGTACAAACCTTTTTGTAGGCCGCCGGGTCGCTGTCGCGCTCGATCAGCGCCACCCGGGCGCCCTGCCGGGCGAAGAAGATCGCCGCTGCGCTACCGGCAATGCTGGCCCCGACAATCGCAACGTCATAACCGGAAGCGGCAAGCATTTTCGCCTCCCTCAGGCGAGTTAGCGATGACGATTGTAACAGAGCGCCATCGCGGCGTCAGTTGGGATGTTGCGAGGGCGCGCAAATAAAAAGGGAGCCAAAAGGCCCCCTTTTCAAGTACTTGAATTCAGCATTTGGCGTGTTGGATGACCAGTCGATTATTCGATGATGGAAGCGACGACGCCCGCGCCGCATAGGAGTGCGGTTTGCCGCACTCCGTCGTTGGGTCCAAAATTTGATTATTTTAGCAAACAAAACCGCTACAAACCTGCGGCCGCCATAGCCGAATTCGA
>JARLJC010000072.1 GCA_031291435.1 Alphaproteobacteria bacterium
AGTTGGCCAAATCCCTGCGCGCGCTCCAGCGCCACCAACACACGTTCGTCATCGAAGCCATGCCCGGATCCATGCCCTTCCAGGGTGATCGGAAATCGCTCGCGCGCCATGTCACGGCGCCTTGCAAAGAAGGCTTTTCGGCTTGCCAGCGCGTTTTTCTGTCGCGTGGAAACGCCAGGAAACGCCGGCCATCGCCAGTGGCAAGTATCGACGCAGGAGCGCTTCGACACGGCGGAGAAATTTTCGCATAGCGGGGCGACGCCAAAGCCCGAGGTCATTATTCGACGCAATCAAAGCCGGGACGAATTGGCCGCCTTGACCGGAAATTTGCCGGCCGAAACGCAGAGTCGCTGCGGCGCCAATCATGTGAACGAATTGTCGCGGCTTTACATCCGCGTACGCGCCATTTGGCGCCGCGCATTCGCGCTGGCCCATCGCATTCCTCCCCGTCATTTTTATATTTTAGTGCGGCGCAGCTCGTTGATCGGCTGTCGCTCTCGATTATCATTTCTACCGCCATCTCCGGCCGAGGGTCAACCAAAATATCGATATTTTTTATTAGCGCGATTTTTTAAAAAATGCCATTATTATGGGCGAGAGGGGATAGCCCCTGAATACGTGTGGGGCAGAGACGCGCCTGTTTGAGAAATCGCTGTATGCTGCGGGTCGATCGCGTGGGTAGAATGGGTTTTACGTTTTCAGGGAAATTGCGATGACATATCCCGACACGGGTTTGCTGATTGGCGGCAAGTGGCGCGAAGCCGCCGATGGCCGCACGCTTCCGGTCCTGAACCCCGCCACCGGCCGCGAAATAGGCCGGGTCGCGCGAGCCGGAATCGCCGACCTCGACGACGCCCTGGCGGCGGCGCAGCGCGGATTCGACGTCTGGCGCGGCGTATCGGCTTTCGAGCGGCGCAACATCATGCGCCTTGCCGCTTCCCTTTTGCGCGACAGGGCCGACGAGATCGCCGCCATCCTGACTCAGGAGCAGGGCAAACCTCTGCGCGAGGCCAGGCTCGAGGCGCTTGCCGCCGCGGATATTGTTGATTGGTTCGCCGACGAGGGCATGCGCGTTTACGGACGGATTGTCCCGTCGCGCAATTCCACAACCAGCCAGATGGTGCTGAAAGATCCGGTTGGCCCGGTCGCGGCTTTCACCCCCTGGAACTTTCCCATCAATCAGGTCGTTCGCAAAGCGGCGGCGGCCTTGGCGACCGGCTGCTCCATTCTGGTCAAGGCCGCCGAAGAAACCCCTGCGGCGCCCGCTGCGCTGATCAAGGCTTTTGTCGACGCCGGCGTGCCCGCCGGGGTGGTCGGTCTGGTCTATGGCGATCCCTCGGAGATCTCGGCCTATCTGATCCCCCACCCGATCATTCGCAAGATCACCTTCACCGGCTCCACTGCGGTGGGCAAGCAATTGGCGGCGCTGGCCGGCCTGCACATGAAGCGGGTGACGATGGAGCTGGGCGGCCATGCGCCGGTGATCGTCGCCGAAGACGCCGATCTCGAACTGGCGATCAAAGTCTCCAGCACCGCCAAATTCCGCAATGCCGGGCAGGTCTGCATTTCACCGACGCGGTTTCTTGTCCACGAAAGCCTCAGCGCCGAATTTGCTTCCGGCTTCGCCAGCTACGCCAGCGGCCTCAAAATTGGCGACGGCATGGCTGCGGATACCGAGATGGGCCCGCTCGCCAATGCGAGGCGCGTCGAGGCCATGCAAGTCTTCACCCAGGACGCCGTGCAACACGGCGCGCGTTTACTGGCCGGCGGCGCAACGGTCGGAGGGGAAGGCAACTTTTTTGCCCCGACCGTATTGGCCGACGTGCCGCTCGAGGCCAAAGTGTTCAACGACGAGCCTTTCGGTCCCATGGCGGCGATCCGCTCCTTCAAGACGCTGGATGAGGCGATCGCCGAAGCCAATCGCCTGTCCTACGGCCTTGCCGGCTATGCTTTCACAAAGTCGCTGAAGAACGCCCACCAGCTCGCGCAAAGGGTCGAGGTCGGCATGTTGTGGGTCAATCAGCCCGCTCAGCCCTCGGCGGAAATGCCCTTTGGCGGCATCAAATCATCTGGTTACGGAACGGAAGGCGGCCCGGAAGCACTGGAGGCTTATATAAACACCCGCTCCGTCGTCATGGCGAACGTCTGAGAAATTCGATACGGCCCGCCCTGAAAAAAGGCGGGCGATCGTCCCGCTACCTTGAGGTTCGAGCAGCTTCCAACCTTCCCTTGCCATCTTCCTCGAAATGAGCACGCCGCGCGGGTCCCGCGCGGCGCTTTTCGCGTTCAGGTATAGCTCAGGCCGTCTTCAGCAAATTTTATGAAATCATCAAGTGTAAAATTCTGACCTGATTAAAAAATTTTTGATTAAAAAATCAAAAATCGCTGAAGCGACCGTTTTGCGCCGCAGCATGACGCATCAATTTCAAATAAAATTATCTATGCTGTGCATGGATTACAGAGATGTTGCGCTGCAAACAGGCGGCGCAAAGTATTCGTGGCATGTGCTTTGCTGTCCCTATGTGCCGGACCTCAAAAAAATGTGGCCGGAAACCAAACCGTCTCAGCGCAATTTTCCGGGAGGAAAGCATGCCATTGTTAGAGCGCCACGAATGGTACGATATCGCCAGAAGCACCAATTGGACCCCCACTTACGTCACTGACGCGGAGTTGTTTCCCGATGTCATGACCGGGGCGTTGGGCGTGCCGATGGAAAAGTGGGAAGTCTACGACGAGCCCTACAAGACCTCTTATTCCGAATATGTCCGCATCCAGCGGGAGAAGGATTCCGGCGCCTATTCGGTCAAGGCCGCGCTGGAGCGCAGCCGGATGTTTACCGAAGCCGATCCGGG
>JARLJC010000073.1 GCA_031291435.1 Alphaproteobacteria bacterium
ATTCCAGATTTTCACCAACGACCAGGCCAAGCATGCCGACGACTTCCGCAACTTGATCATCGCCTATCGCGACAAAGCGCCGGTGGGCCTTGGCGATGTCGCCGAAGTAACGGAGTCAGTCGAGGATCTACGCAATCAGGGGCTCTTCAACGGCCAACCCGCGATTATGCTGATCATCACCAAGCAGCCGGGTTCGAACATCATCGGCACCATCGACCGCATCAAGGCGGCGCTGCCGGCTTTGAAAGAATCCATTCCCGCCGCGGTCGAGATGACGGTGGCGATGGACCGCTCCAACACCATCCGCGCCTCGCTGCGCGATGTCGAGCGGGCGATGAGCATTTCCATCATTCTTGTCATTCTGGTGGTGTTTCTATTTCTGCGCAATCCGCGCGCTGCGATCATTCCCTCTATCGCCGTGCCGGTATCGCTGATCGGCACCTTCGGCGCGATGTATCTGCTGGACTACAGCCTCGACAATCTATCGCTGATGGCAATGACGGTGGCGACCGGATTCGTGGTGGATGACGCGATCGTCGTGCTGGAAAACGTCATGCGCCATATCGAAGGCGGCATGTCGCGGCGGCAGGCGGCGTTGCTGGGCGCGAAAGAAGTCGGCTTCACCGTGCTGTCGATGAGCCTGTCGCTGGTCGCGGTGTTTACCCCGATTTTGATGATGGGCGGCATTGTCGGCCGCCTGTTCCGCGAATTCGCGGTTACGTTATCGATTGCGATCCTGATTTCGCTGGTGGTTTCGCTGACCACCACGCCGATGCTGTGCGCGCGCTGGCTGGGGCAGAAGGCCAAACATCAGCATGAGAAACCGCATACTTTCCTCGCGCACATCTACGAAGCCAGCGAGCGTTTTTTCGCCGGGTTGCAGCGCGCCTACGACCTCGCCTTGCAACGCGCCTTACGGCACGGGATCATCGTCATGCTGGTGCTTGCGGTGGTCATCGGCCTGAACGTCTATCTGTTCATGATCGTACCGAAAGGTTTTTTCCCGCAGCAGGATACCGGCCAGCTGATGGGCGGCGTGCAGGCCGATCAGGATATTTCGTTTCAGTCGATGAAAAAGAAAATGGTCGAATTCGTCGCTATCGTGCAGAAAGACCCGGCCGTAGCGGCGGTGGCGGCCTTCACCGGCGGCAGTTCGACCAATACGGGTTTCGTGTTCGTGTCGCTGAAACCGCTGGCCGAACGCAAAATTTCCGCCGATGCCGTCATCAACCGTTTGCGCCGGCCGCTCGATCAGGTCGCTGGCGCGTCTTTGTTCCTGCAGGCGGCGCAGGATATCCGCATGGGCGGCCGCGCCAGCGCCGCGCAATATCAATATACGCTGCAATCCGACAATCTCGCCGATCTGCGGACATGGGCGCCAAAACTGACCGACGCGCTGAAGCATGATCCCGTCCTCGCCGACGTCAATTCCGACGCGCAGGATGCCGGCTACGAAACCAATCTCACCATTGACCGCGACGCCGCCTCGCGCCTCGGCCTGACCGCTTCGCAGATCGATAACACCTTATACGACGCGTTCGGCCAGCGGCAGGTTTCGGTAATTTACAATCCACTCAACCAGTATCATGTGGTGATGGAAGTCGCGCCGGAATTCTGGCAAAGCCCGGAAACGCTGAAGGAAATCTATGTCAGCCAGTCGGGCGGCAGCCTGGGCGGAACCGAGGCCACCAGTTCCAGCCTTTCCCCCGCCGCGCGCAATGCCGCCACCAACGCCATCGCCGCATCGGGCCATAGCAGCGCCTCGACCGGTTCGGCCATCAGCACCAGCGCCGAGCAGATGATCCCGCTGGCGGCCTTCAGCAGCCTATCGACCGAGGCCACCGCTTTGTCGGTCGCGCATCAGGGGCATTTCGCCGCCACCACTTTGTCGTTCAATCTCGCGCCCGGCAAATCGCTGAGCGACGCCACCAAAGCCATCGCCAACGACACCGTAAAAATCAGCATGCCCGCCAGCGTGCATGGCGGTTTTCAGGGCACCGCGCAGGTTTATCAACAATCGGTGGCCAGCGAGCCCCTTCTTGTTCTCGCCGCCCTACTCGCGGTTTATATCGTGCTGGGCGTTCTGTATGAAAGCCTTATCCATCCGCTAACCATTCTCTCTACCTTGCCTTCGGCGGGCGTCGGCGCCGTCGCGGCCTTGATGATCTGCCATGTCGATTTCAGCATCATGGGCATGATCGGCGTTATTCTTCTGATCGGCATCGTCAAGAAAAACGCCATCATGATGATCGATTTCGCCATCGACACCGAGCGCAACCAGAATCTGACGCCCAAGGAAGCGATCTACCGCGCCTGCCTGCTGCGTTTCCGCCCCATCATGATGACGACAATGGCGGCCTTGTTCGGCGCGCTGCCCCTTGCCATCGGTTTCGGCGAAGGTTCGGAATTGCGGCGGCCTTTGGGCATTTCGATCGTCGGCGGCCTTCTGGTCAGCCAGATGCTGACTCTGTTCACCACGCCTGTTATATATGTCTATCTCGACCGCGCCGCGATCTGGGTCAAGAAACGAAGGAACCGCGCATGAGCCATAAATTCCCCCTGCCCGCAGCATTGTTGCTGCTCGCTTCCTGCGCGGTCGGTCCCGATTACGAAAAACCGCCTGTCGATACGCCAACTGCGTACAAGGAATCCGAATGGAAAACCGCTATGCCGATGGACGCGATCGATCGCGGGGCATGGTGGTCGGTGTATCAGGATCCGCTCCTCAACAGCCTTGAAAAACAGGTCGCCGTTTCCAACCAGAACCTGAAACAGGCCGAGGCCGCCTATCGCGCTGCCGTCGATATTGCCGACCAGACGCGCGCCGGATTATTCCCGACCGTGACTCTCGGTAAATCCGTCACGCGGCAAGGCACCGGTTCGCATCAGGCCGCCACCACTTACGATCTCTCGGCCAGCTCCAGCTGGAGTCTCGACATCTGGGGCCGCATCCGCCGCGAGGTGGAAGGCGACGAAGCCAACGCGCAGGCCAGCGCGGCCGATCTCGCCTCGGCGCAGCTTTCGGCGCAATCCGAACTCGCCACCGATTATTTCGCTCTGCGCGCGCAGGATCAGTTGCAGCGTTTGCTGAATAGCAATGTCGCTGATGACGAGAAAATTCTTACCATCGTGAAGAACCAGTATAAAGCCGGCGTAGCGGCGCAGGCCGATGTATTGTCGGCGCAGACGCAGCTGGAAGGCGTGCGGGCCACCGCGATCAATACCGGTCTCAAACGCGCGCAGCTGGAACACGCCATCGCCGTTCTGGTCGGCCTCGCGCCCGCCGATTTCGCTTTGACGCCCGAAGACAAAATCGGCCGCGTGCCGCTTATCCCCGCCGAAGTGCCTTCGCTGCTGCTGCAACGCCGCCCCGATATTGCCAGCGCCGAACGGCAAATGGCGGCGGCCAACGCCCAGATCGGCGTGGCCGATGCGGCTTATTATCCCGATCTGACTTTGTCGGCTTCTTATGGGGTGGCCTCGGCGGCGGTTGGCAAT
>JARLJC010000074.1 GCA_031291435.1 Alphaproteobacteria bacterium
AATCGCGAAGAAGAAACTTAGTCTTCCTTCTTCTGCGCTTTCTTGATAGCGGCGCCGAGAATGTCGCCGAGCGAAGAGCCCGAATCCGACGAACCATATTCGTCCATCGCCTTCTTCTCTTCCTCGACTTCGCGCGCCTTGATCGACAGGCCGACCTTGCGGCTGCCTTTTTCGATGCTGGTGATCTTGGCATCGACCTTTTCGCCAACGGCGAAACGATCCGCGCGTTGTTCCGAACGGTCGCGGGCCAGATCGCCGCGCTTGATGAAGCCGGTGAACCCACCCGCCGCATCGCCCAAGGTCACTTCGATGCCGTTTTCCTGAACGACGGAAACGGTGCAGGTGACGATGTCGCCCTTCTTGAAGTTGACCGACACACCTTCGAACGGGTCTTCGCTGAGTTGCTTGACGCCGAGCGAGATGCGTTCCTTCTCGCTGTCGATGTCGAGGATCTTGACCTCGACCATCTGGCCCTTCTGATAAGCCTTGATGGCTTCCTCGCCGGCTTCGCCCCAGGAAAGGTCGGACATGTGAACCATGCCGTCGATATCGCCGGGCAGGCCCACGAACAGACCGAATTCGGTGATGTTGCGGATTTCGCCCGACATGACCGAACCAATCTTGTGTTCGCTCCTGAACTGCGCCCACGGATTTTCCATGCATTGCTTGATGCCGAGCGAGATGCGGCGCTTCTGCATGTCGATGTCGAGAACCATGACTTCGACTTCCTGGCTTTGCGAAACGATCTTGCCGGGATGCACGTTCTTCTTGGTCCAGGACATTTCCGAAACATGGACAAGGCCTTCGATGCCGGGTTCGAGTTCCACAAACGCGCCGTAATCGGTGATGTTGGTGACGCGGCCCTTCATCTTGAGACCGACGGGGTACTTGGCGACGACGCCTTCCCACGGATCGCTCTCCAACTGCTTCATGCCGAGCGAAATACGCTGCGTCTCGGCGTTGAAGCGGATGACCTGCACATTGACCTGCTGGCCGATCTGCAAAACTTCCGACGGATGATTGATGCGCTTCCAGGCGATATCGGTGACATGGAGCAAACCGTCCACGCCGCCCAGATCGACGAAGGCGCCGTAATCGGTGATGTTCTTGACAACACCATTGAGCACCTGACCTTCCTTGAGGTTGGCGACCAGTTCCGAACGAGCCTCGGCGCGGCTTTCTTCCAGCACGGCACGACGCGAGACAACGATGTTGCCGCGGGCGCGATCCATTTTCAGAATCTGGAACGGTTGCGGCGTACCCATCAGCGGGCCGACATCTTTCACAGGACGAATATCAACCTGCGAGCCGGGCAAAAACGCTGTAGCGCCGTTGAGATCGACGGTGAAGCCGCCTTTGACGCGGCCGAAGATGATGCCGGTGACATGGGTCTGCTTGTCGAACTGCTGCTGCAAAACGACCCAGCTTTCTTCGCGCTTGGCCTTCTCGCGGGACAGCGAAGCTTCACCGTCGCGGCCTTCCATACGCTCAAGAAACACTTCAACCGTATCGCCGACCTTGAGTTCGGCGGGCACGCCGCCGAGCGCGAATTCGCGCAGCGACACGCGGCCTTCCGACTTCAAACCAACATCGATGATGGCGCTGTCGCCGTCGATGGCGGTGATGCGGCCCTTGACCACTTTGCCTTCAAGGCTGCCGGTCTTGCCGAACGATTGTTCGAGCAACGCGGCAAAACTATCGGCGGCGGGTTCGCCCGCGGCGTTGGCGGCTTTGGCGGCCGCGTTCATGTTTTCGACATTCTTCTTGGATGCACTACGTGCCATTTGGATATCTCTTTCCTGGGGGAGCTAGGAACGTTGCCTTAACCGGGCGAACGGTTCCCGCATGCTTTCTCTTTTGATCCGAAGATCGTTTTATAAACGGAAAAACCACTTGCCGGAGGAGGCTGAAAGCAGGGCCGCCCTCCGATGATTTTGCCGCGTCCGGCACCACGCCGGATGCCCTGTTTCCAAGGCCCGCCTGATATAGGCCGCGTCTCCCGCTGAATCAAGCTTTAAAGCCGGTTCCGCCAGACAATCCCCGCCGTTCATAGGGCCGCCCGCTTCCTTCCTTCGTCATCCCGGAAAGGTCGCCTCGCCCCAAAACCCCGACCTACCCAATTTTAATACTTCAAGTGACACATTAACAAATAATTAACATGAGCAACACGCGTTAAGTATTTGTTAATACAATAATTAACCAATTTTGCTTTCAACGATCTTAACTGTTTCAGCCAAAGCCTGCTCGGCATTCATCGTGGTCGTATCAAGCAAAACAGCATCCGCCGCAGGCTTGGTCGGCGCAATCGCCCGTTCGGCATCGCGGGCATCCCGCGCCTTCATATCGGCCAGCACCGCCTCGTAAGTCGCCCCCACCCCGCGCCGCTGCAATTCCTTGAAGCGGCGTTCGGCCCGCGCCTCGGCGCTGGCGGTCACGAAAATCTTAACAGCGGCATCGGGCGCAATCACCGTCCCGATATCGCGCCCATCGAGAACCGCCCCTTTGGCCCCGCCCGGAGGCATCGCGCAAAAATCCTGCTGGCATTTCAGCAAAGCCGCGCGCACTTCAGGAATCGCCGCGACTTTCGACGCCGCCACACCCGCTTCATCGGTGCGCAACACTTCATCAGCCATCAATTTATGAAAATCGATCAACCCAATCCGCGATTCCTGCATATCCCCGAATGATAACACAGGGGACTCCCCCGCCCCTCGCGGGCGGGGGACGGGGGCTGGGGGCCTTACTTCTAAATCCGCACCGCCGCTCACCTGCATCGCCAGAGCCAGCGCAGCTTCCTCGGCCATTTCCGCATCCTCAGGATTGCCGCCCGCGCTCACCACACCAAATCCCACCGCGCGATACAGCAACCCGGTATCGAGATAGGCAAAGCCCAGCTGCGCCGCGAGTTTGCGCGCAATCGTGCCCTTGCCGCTGGCCGAAGGCCCGTCGATAGCGATGATGAGGGGAGAAGAAGATGTCATCGTCAGAACGGGGACGATTCCAGAATTTCAGCAATACGCGCAACGAACTGCCCGGCTTTTTCGACCGCCGCCCGCGCGCGTTCCAGAGGCAGGGCCGCGTCTTCGCCGAGTTCATAATCGGTAATCGCCTTAAGGGCGTAAGCCTGCGGCAGGAAAATTTTTACATCGTCGAGACGCGGCTCATTCTGCGCCAGTTCCGCGAATTTCGTGTGAACGCCGTTATGGGTCTTCGCCGCATGCCCGGCATGCTCGAAAACAAAAGCCTGCGCCGCATGATAAACGGCAAGATAGGCGTCGCGCCCGGCATCGTCGGCGTAACGGTCGGCAACCAGCCGCGCGGCGACAGCGGCAAGGCGCCGCGCTTTATCGAGATAAAGGGCGGATTCGCCTTTCATAAATCGCGCCCATCCTGCCGGATTTCCTGCATCAGCGGCGTCGCATCGTTATAAGCGCGAGCCCGATAGGGCAAGGCGTGAATGAAGGCAAAGTCGCTGTAAAGAATATCGGCGACGGCGGCATTAAGGCGATCCATTTCCGCCCAGCGGTCGGTCATATCGCGCAAAAATACGGCTACATCATAATCGGAATCGGCACGCCCCTCGCCGCGCGCGCGCGAGCCGAACAAAACCGCGCGCTCCAGCCTTTCGCCGTAAAGCGCGCCCAGCGCCGCGCGAAAACGCTTCAGCACAAATTCCTGATTATTCATGCATCAAGTTTAGCAAACATCACCCGGCAAAACCACGAAAACTTTACGGCAACAATCAAGGCAGGAGGGGCGACCATGCCGGATCGGAAGCATCGCTCGGCGTCGGAATCTGCCGCTCGTTATAGCCGGTGAGGTCGATCGAGTAGAGATGCGGCGTCGAACCCTGCGGCGAAGGCGCTTCCTTGAAATACATCAGCACGCGCCCGTTGGGGGCCCAGGTAGGTCCCTCGGCATGCCACGCTTCCACCAGCTGGCGCTCGCCCGAGCCGTCGGGCCGCATCACGCCGACATAGAAATGCCCGCCATGCAGTTTGGTGAAGGCGATCAGATCGCCGCGCGGCGACCAGACCGGCGTGCCGTAATTGCCGTCGCCAAAGCTGATGCGATGCGGATTGCTGCCGTTGGCGTTCATCACATAGACTTGCTGCGAGCCACCGCGATCGGATTCGAACGTGATATATTGTCCGTCCGGCGAGTAACAAGGCGCCGTGCTGATGGCGCCGCTGCTGGTCAGCTGCTGAATGTGGTGCGAGCGCAAATCCATCGTATAGATGTTGGAATTACCGCCTTCCGACAGCGAGAAAATCACATGCTGCCCGTCGGGCGAGAAACGCGGCGCGAAAGTCATGTGATCGAAATCGCCCAGAACCGTCTGCGCCCCGGTATCGATATTGAACAGATAGACGCGCGGCTTGTTGTTGTAATAAGCCATGTAAGTGATCTGCTGCATCGTCGGCGAAAAGCGCGGCGTCAGAACCATCGCGCGGCCGTCGGACAGGATGCGATTATTCTCGCCGTCCTGATCCATGATCGCGAGGCGCTTGATGCGATGCGTCGCAGGGCCGGTTTCGGCGATATAGACCACGCGCGTATCGAAATAGCCGTCTTCGCCGGTGATGCGTTTGTAAATCGCGTCGGCGACGATATGCGCCACGCGCCGCCAGTTATTCGGCACCGTGAAATAAGCCAGACCCGTCATCTGCTGTTCGGCAAAGACATCCCACAAACGGAATTCGACCTTCAAACGCCCGTCATTCTGCGCTTCGACCCGGCCCACGACCAGAGCCTGCGCGTTCAGCACGCGCCAGTCGGCAAAGCGCGGCTGCACCAGAAGCGAATTGCCGTCCTGCAGGAAACTTCTGGCATTGACCGCCGAGAACAAACCCGAACGCACCAGATCGTTGCTGACCACCTGCGCGATATCCGCGCCATATTGCGACTCGTTGCCTGTCGCGCCGAAGAAAGAAGGGATCGCGATCGGAATCGGCTCGACCACGCCGCGGGTGATATCGACCTTGATATCGGCGAAGGCAGAGGAAGAGAAGAGCGAGAAGAAGACGAGAAAAAGAGAGAGCAAACATACCGGTCGCCGCTTGACCGCAAATGCCCGCTGACCCTCTAGCCCCTGCTCTTCTCTCTTCTTCTCGCTCTTCTTCATAGCATATCCCTCGGATCAAAGGTGAAATCGATGCGTTTCCATTGGTCGAATTTGCCTTCCGGCAAAATCAGCGGGCTGCAGCGCGGGTTGCGCACCGCGCGCACCGCAGCGTCGGCGGCCGCGCGGAAGAAAGAGTCGGTGTTATAGCGCCCTTTGTCAACGATGTCGGCATTGGCCACGGTTTTATCGGCATTGACGTCGATCACCACTTCGACCACGAGGCTCTGCGCGTCGCGCGCGCCGATGGGCGGGTTCCAGCATTGCTCGATCTGCCGGCGCAAGGCATCTTCATCCGAAATCGTCAGCCGCGTCGAGAGCGAAGGCGCGGGCGAAGCCACCGCCGGCGCAGGCGTTTTCACCTCCGACTTCACATCGGGCGCCACCACAGGCGCCACCGGCTTCATCTTCGACACATCCTTCAAAACGCTGGCCAGCAAATCCTGCTGCGGCTTCGGCTGCTCGACCGGCTTGGGCTTCGGCTTGACCACAGGCTTCAAAGCTTCGGCTTTTTCTTCGGGCTTCGGCTCCGGCGGCTTGGGCGCGGGTGGCTGCGGCTTGGCGACAGGCTGGGGCGGCTGCGGCGGAGCGGGCGCAGGTTTCTCGGGTTCGGGTTTCGGAGGAGGAGCGGGTGGCTGCGGCTTCTGCTCCTCATCTTTAATGCGGGTATTGGTTAAATCGGCCAAAGTCACGATCTCGAACGGCACCGGTTCGTGATGGCTCGGCAAAGGCGGCATCAGATGCGGCAGCCCGAAATACAGGAACAAAAACAGCACAAAATGCACGGCGCCCGACACAGCGAGGCCGTTTTTAAGACCGTCATCGTTAACCGTAGCCTGATACATGCCGGGCGAGGATTGTTGAAACTATTGACGTTGACTACTCTGGCGGCGATAAAACCGCATCCCTGCTTATAAAGCAATTGGGGCGTTTTTGAGGAATAAAGATATGTCGCCACAACAGGAAACCGCCGCCCCCTGGATCGAGGCCAGCCTTTACCGGGATGTTTTCTTTTTCCTTCTGGCAACTCCCGATCTTGCGGAAGCCAGCGCCCGGTTCTCGCTGCCCAGGCATCGGGCGCGCCGCGTTGCCGCCGAGACCGGAATTTTTGTCGGTTATAAGCCCGCCTCCCTGAATTTTGTGCCCCGGAATCGCGAAACCGTCATCGCCAGCTATCTGAAGCAGGGCAAACCGGCAATGGAAATCGCCCAAAATGTCGGCGGCATTACCGTGCAAACGGTAAGGTTTCTGGCGGCGCTGCGTAGGATAGGCAACACGTCTTATCCCTCTTTTTACCGCGCCCTACTTAAACAGGGCAAAGCCACGACCGCTACCGAACAGAAACCCTCGCTTGAAGAAATATACGATAAACTGAACATCACCTGCACAGCCTATAGGCAAGCAGCGCTGGCCGTCGCAAGCAAATTTGACATCCCGGGAAAGAGTGGATTAAGCAGTAGATATAGCACATTCATGCGCTATGTCGCCGACAGGGAAGAACTGAACCATATCATCGACGAAAAGGCCCGGCGCTACGGCGCTCTGGATCCCGCGCAAAAAAGCGCCGTCGCCGCTCACGCAACCCTGCCCGTGCTGGCGCAGATGAATCTGCTGAGCACGCGGCTTGCCAATGCCGCCGCCTCGCCCAAAATGCGGGCCGACTTGAAAAAAGATATCCGCCTCTTTTGCGGCGAAGACCTGATGCGGCTAGGCCTCGCGGAAAATATCGGCCAGCGTGCCTTATGGGAAATCGTGGCGCTGAGGGTGATGATCAAAAAAGATTCCGGACGGATAGAACCCCCGCGCCCAGCTCAACCACCTGCTTCACCTACGGCTTCGGCAAATCCGCAACCAGCGCCACTTTCGTAAATCCGGCGTCGCTGATCGTACCCATCACTTCCATGATGCGGCCATAGGTCAGGCTTTTATCGCCGCGCACGAAAATGCGGGCATCGGGATTGGCGCCGGTCACCGCGCGCAGTTTCGGCACCAGATCCTCAAGCTTCATCGGCTTGTCCTGCAAATACACCTTGCCGTCGGCATCGATACTGACGACCAGCGGTTCTTTATCCTGACTGACGGTATGCGCCTGCGTTTTCGGCAGATCGACCGGCACGGCGACCGTCATCAAAGGCGCCGTCACCATAAACACCACCAGCAGCACCAGCATCACATCGACGAACGGCGTGATATTGATGTCGGAAACCGGGCGGATATAGCGGCGGCGGCCGGAGCGGCCTCCGCCACCCCCGCCTTGAGAGGAGCTCATCATTTGCGCCGCCATGCGACCTCGCCTTCGCTGGCTGCGGGTGCGGCGCTCGACCCGCGCGCATCTTCAAGATTGCGCGAGAGGGTCGCAATAAAATCATTGGCGAAATTATCGAGCCGCGCGCCGTACCGCCCGATCTCGGTCGCGAATTTGTTATAGGCCGTGGTGGCGGGAATAGCCGCGACCAGACCCACCGCCGTCGCCAGCAGCGATTCGGCGATGCCCGGCGCAACCACCGCAAGGCTGGTATTCTGCGCCTGCGCGATGCCGATGAAACTATGCATGATGCCCCACACCGTGCCGAACAGGCCGATGAACGGCGCCACCGACCCGACCGAGGCGAGGAACGTCATCCAGGTCTCAACCATCGCCATCTCGCGGCCAATCGTGACCTGCAACATGCGGTCGATGCGCGATTGCACATTGGCGCGGCTGACCGGATTGAGAAACAATCCTTTATCCTGCGCCGTGCGCCATTCCTTCATGCCCGACACGAACACCGCCTGCATCGGGTCGCCCGGACGTTTGATTTTGTCGTAGAGCCCGTCGAGCGAACCGGCGGACCAGAAACGTTCCTCGAAATATTCGGCGCGGTTCTTGAGTCGGCGCAGCTTGATCCATTTGTCGAAAATAATCGCCCAGGTCAGGATCGAAATCATCAGCAACCCGGTAATGACGATCTTGCCGATGATATCGGCATGACCGAACAACCCCATCAGGGACATATCGTTGGAACTGATCGATCCCGCGAGCTGATTGGCGGCGACGGCGATGGCGGGCTGGGCTTCCATAGGCATGAATAAGGGCCGGGGCTGGGGTTTAGGGGTTAGACCTTAGAGTTACAGTTAAATGCCAAAAGAACCGCCGCGCAGCAATCCGAACCGGATTCCCTCCCCCTCGTGGGGAGGGTTAGGGAGGGGGGAGCGCAGCAAGAACCACCCTTGCGAAATCTATACCTACTCAGCCGCCTTATGTGAACTGAAAATCTGGCGTAATTGCGGCGGAATGCGCACGGCTTTGCCGCCGGGCGAGGTGGCAACCAGCGTCATTTTGACCGTCGCCAGAAGATGATTCTCGCGTCTTACATGCTGAACCACGCCAATCGATGTATTGCCCACATGGATGATTTCAGCGCTGACATCGAGCATATCGTCGAGCTTGGCCGAAGCCCGGTAATCAATCTCGGCGTGCCGCACCACCAGTTGCACGCCGAATTTGCCGAGGCACTCGCTTTCCTTGCAGACAAAGGCGCGCATGAACTCGCTTCGCGCCCTTTGCGCGAAATTCAGATAACTGGCGTTATAGACGATACCACCGGCATCGGTATCTTCCCAATAAACCCGCATCGGCCAGACAAAAATCTTCGCTTCATGTTTCACTGTCATCGTCGTCCTGTAACTCGCCGATCATATCCGCCTGCCGTCCAGCGGGCGCGGAGAAACCGATATGCCGATACCCGGCATCCGTCAACATGCGTCCGCGCGGCGTGCGCTGAAGCAACCCCTGCTGAATAAGATAAGGCTCGATCACTTCTTCCAGCACATCGCGCTGTTCCGACAAAGCCGCGCCGAGAGTTTCCACGCCCACCGGCCCGCCGCCGTAATTCTCGGCAATCAATCCCAGATATTTCCTGTCCATCGCATCGAAACCGAGCCGGTCGACTTCCAGCCGCGACAAAGCCTCATCCGCCGCTTTCGCATCAATCGCCTTGCACCCCGCCACTACGGCAAAATCGCGCACCCGGCGCAGCAACCGGCCCGCAATACGCGGCGTGCCGCGCGCGCGCCGCGCCACTTCCGCAGCGCCATCCGCAGTCAGCGGCATATCGAGTTTCCCCGCCGCTCTAGAGATAATCTGCTGCAATTCCTCTGGTGAATAAAATTGCAGGCGCAAGGGAATCCCGAATCTTTCGCGCAGAGGCCGCGTAATAAGTCCGCTGCGCGTCGTCGCCCCTATCAGCGTGAAAGGCGGCAAATCAATCCGCACCGAACGCGCCGCCGGCCCTTCGCCGATCATCAGATCGAGCTGAAAATCCTCCATCGCCGGATAGAGAATTTCTTCCACTTGCGGCGAGAGGCGATGAATTTCATCGATGAACAACACATCATGCGGCTGCAAATTGGTCAGCAGCGCCGCCAGATCCCCCGCCCGCGCAATCACCGGTCCCGACGTGCCGCGAAACCCCACCCCCAGCTCGCGCGCGATAATCTGCGCCAAAGTCGTCTTGCCCAGCCCCGGCGGCCCGAACAGCAGACAATGATCGAGCGCCTGCGCCCGCTGTTTCGCCGCCTCGATAAACACTTTCAGATTGGCGCGCAAAGCCGGTTGCCCGGTAAAATCATCCAGCATCTGCGGCCGCAAAGCGACATCGGGCGCGTCATGCACCAACGCCTCGCGTTCAACTAATCTTTCGGATTTAGCCGCCGTGGGATTCATGAATCACCGTGCCGCGTCATCCCCATCATGCCGGAATCAGGACCCTGCCCGCTAAACCCCGCCGGTGCCGTCATCCCGCACAAGCGCGCTTGCGCGCGCGATGCGGGACCCAGATCGCCTCTCGGCAGAAACCGTTTTTTCACGCCGCACTCTCCTTCCGGCTCAACTCCGCAAGGCTCATGCGAATAATCTCATCCAGCTTCGCCGCAGGACTGCGCGAACTGACCGCCGACACCGCGGCATAAGCCTCAACCCGCCGATAACCCAGATTCATCAAAGCCGACAAAGCATCCCCAGCCAAACTCGGCGGCAAAGCCGCAACCCCGCCGCCCGCCGCCGCCAGCCGCACCGGCGCATGCAAAAACGCCGGAACCTTGTCCTTCAATTCCGTGACCAACCGCAAAGCCAGTTTCGGCCCCACCCCATCGGCCTGCGTCAGCGCGGCCTTATCCTGCGCCGCAATCGCCTGCGCCAATTGTTCGGGTGACAACCCGCTCAGAATCCCCAAACCGACTTTCGCCCCCACGCCCTGCACGGTGGTCAGCAATTTGAACCAGTCCTGTTC
The DNA here is from genome assembly GCA_031291435.1 of Alphaproteobacteria bacterium. Taxonomy (GTDB): domain Bacteria; phylum Pseudomonadota; class Alphaproteobacteria; order UBA9219; family UBA9219; genus CAIXLI01. Next base: position 10,393 of record JARLJC010000074.1, read on the forward strand.
CAGAGCATCGACAAACCCGTAAAGATTGATGGCGTCCTCGCGCACATGCGTCTCAATCCGCAGCACCGCCGGTTCGCCAACGGCCCCCAGCGCGCGCAAAGTCCGCGCCGAACAAGCCACGACATACCCCACGCCATTCACATCGAGAATGACATGCGAGCCCGAAACACTATCAATCCTGCCGCTGAGTTTGCCGATCATGGGAGAACCCCAAAGAAATTAGTTCTCTATTTGTACTCTTTTTTACATTCTTAGCAAGTAACAGAATGCACATGCCTCATGCCCGACGCGGTTCCCTCCCCCTCGCGGGGAGGGTTAGGGAGGGGGGCGTTCAATTTGTCTCACCCCACCCGTTTCAGTAAATCCACATGATGTGCATGCGTAACCGCCACCGCCAGAGCATCCGCCGCATCCGCCGCCAGTTTCCCCGAACCCGGCAGCAACATGCCGATCATGGCGCCGATCTGCCCCTTATCGGCATGCCCATGCCCGGTGACTGATTGCTTGACCCGGTTGGCCGCATATTCCGCCACGCTCAACCCGTTTTGCGCCAGCGCCAGAATGACCGCCCCCCGCGCCTGCCCCAACAACAAAGCCGACTTGGCATTCTTGTTCACAAAAGTTTCCTCAATCGCGGCTTCGTCGGGCGCGTGCAGCCGCACGACATCCGCCACCCCTTCCGCCAAAGCCAGTAACCGCGCCGCCATCGGCAAATCCACCGCAGGGCTGACCCGGCCCGCCGCCACGAACGACAACCGGTTCCCCTCCTGCCGCACCACACCCCACCCGGTGTGCCGCAACCCCGGATCGATGCCAATGATAAGACGTGTGGGTGTCATGCGAAGAATCTATGAACCGGCGACAGGGCCGCCGGGCAAAGGAGCCGCATAGTGTTTATCCTGTGGTTCCGCGGGCGCTTCCAGCAATCCGGCAAGTTCTTTGCGAAAGGCCGCGATCCGATGACGGCTCGTCATGCGCGCCGCAAGCCTGTCGGCGATTGTATCGACGAATGCCGTCCCGAACGCATGCTGAATAGCCTCAGCCTCCATGTAAAGATCATCGGGGCCGAACAACTTTTCATCTATCGCCCGGTTGTAGAGAGGCTCCATAGCCGCCTCACTTACCCGATGAAGCGCGACGGAAAGCCAGCCGGCCCTGAAATGTTTGTAAACCCCTTCCTCTCGGTTCAAATCTTCCAAAGCGAGGGGAACGCTGACGCCGCCCGCAAAATATAAGGCCTGCACCCTTGCGGATACTTCTTGCTTGTCATCGCTGGTCCGCAGTTTCTCAATCGGACTTTCGGAATCGAAAAGAAGTCCCTGCATCACCTGCCTGATCTGCGGCGCGCGCCGGAACTGGCCGGTGAAATCCTTACCCATATCGACGACGGAGTAAGCCATGACAAAAACGCCTTGCAGCTTCTCGGGGGTAGGGGCATTTTCGATCACCGCCACCTTAACCGCTTCGGCGAAAGCTTCGTTTTCGTCCCTCTGGTCGTAGCCGGGCAGCTTCCATTCTCTTTCATATATCGCGCTGCGGCCGCTCACAATGCTGTCGTAATTAGCATTACGAACGAGAACGTCATGAATGCGCTTCGCAAGTTCGTTCGAAAATTCCATAATATCCTCCATATAAAATAGACCTTGCAACGTTACGCGCCCGCGCCGGAAGGAGTCAACCGGACCCGCGCGCGCCACCAAAACCCCATAATTATGCGTGACGAAGCCCCCAACCCACGATAGCATCGCCGAGTAATTCGGGGACAGGTAATTCGGGGTAATTCGGGGGTAATTCGGGGAGGGTAATTCGGGGACACAATACTTAATTGACACGATCGGTAATTCGGGGACACAATACTTAATGGTAATTCGGGGACACAATACTTTGGTAATTCGGGGACACAATACTTAATTGACACGATCGGAATTAAGTATGGTGTCCCCAAATTGATCCGCGCGCGCCACCAAAACCCCATAATTATGCGTGACGAAGCCCCCAACCCACGATAGCATCGCCATCATGACTCTCCTCTGGCACCATTGGGCTATCCTCGGCGTCGCGCTTGTCGTCGGCGAGCTTCTCGTCCCGGCGTTCGTGCTGGTCTGGTTCGGGCTCGGCGCGCTCATCGTCGCGGCGCTTCTCGCCATCGCGCCCGATACCTCGCTCATCCTGCAAATCCTGCTCTGGATCGCCTCGTCGATCACCTTCGTCTTCCTGTGGTTCAAACTGTTCAAACCGCAACTCCACAAAACCCTCGCCGGTCGTTCGCAAGCCGAAGCGCTGGGCGAAGTCGGACTGATGGTCACCAACGTCGAGCCTTTTCAAAAAGGCTCGGTGCGATTCCAGACCCCGCTGATCGGCTCGGACGTATGGGAATGCATCGCCGATGAAACGATCACGGCGGGCACGCGCGTCAAAGTCACCAATGTCGAAGGAAGCCTCCTTCGCGTCACCAAAGCCTAACAGATGGAGTTTCCCATGATCTCAGGCGGCCAGATTTTCTTTATCGTCCTTGCATTTTTCGCCTTTGTCACCGTCATGCGCGGCGTGCGCATCGTACCGCAGGGCGAAGAATGGGTGGTCGAACGCCTCGGCAAATATTACGCCACCTTCTTCCCCGGCCTCAATCTCATGATCCCCTATCTCGACAATGTCGCCAGCAAGGTGGTCACCAAAGACATCATGCTCGACGTGCCGCAGCAGGAAGTCATCACCAAGGACAACGCCCTGCTGGTCGTCAACGCCATCGCCTTCGTCAAGGTTACCAACCCGGTCAAGGCCGTCTATGGCATCGTCAATTTCGCCGACGGCATCCGCAACCTCATCATGACGGCATTGCGCTCCATCGTCGGCGAAATGGAACTCGATCAGGCTCTGTCGTCACGCGACCAGATCAAAGCGCGTTTGCGTGAATCCATCGCCGAAGAAGTCCTCGACTGGGGCCTCACGGTCAAATCGGTGGAAATTCAGGACATCAAACCCAGCGCCTCGATGCAAAAGGCAATGGAACTGCAAGCCGCCGCCGAACGCGAACGCAAAGCCACCGTCACCAAGGCCGAAGGCGACAAGCAGTCGATGATTTTGCAGGCCGAAGCCCGCCTCGAATCCGCCAAGCGCGATGCCGAAGCACAGGTCACGCTTGCCACCGCGTCGGCCGAAGCCATCAAGCAGGTCACCAACACGCTCGGCGAACGCGAAACGCCGATGATGTATCTGCTCGGCGAAAAATATATCCGCATGATGGAAAAAATGACCACATCGGCCAACAGTAAGTTCGTCCTCATCCCCGCCGATATTCAGGACACCATCCGCGGCCTCATTGGCCGCAAGCCGTAATCCGAACCGCAGAACCCCGCCCCCGCATTTGAGGACTACGGGCGCCGTCATTCCCGCCCCCGCCTTCGCGAGGGCAGGCTCCGGCGGGAATCCATCTTCTTTCTCACGCTAACCAATTGATTTCCCTATAATTAACATTTCGCGCCAAAATTAACTCAATTTTTAACTAACTTCGTTAAATTGAAGACATAGCAAAGCACCCATTTTTCAGAGCGTATTTATGCGTTTCTTTGGCAAACTGAACGGATTAAAGGCGGCGCAGGCGGCGGCGAAAATGCCCCCTTTGATGCATCCGGGCAATGTCCCTGCCACCATGAAGCAATTCCCCGCTGATTTTCACGGCTATCAATTCGTCGGCGCGACCACGGACATGATCTCGATCCGCGGCGCCAACGAGGTCGTCACCCGCCGCCCCGCTTTGGTCGCCCTGCTAAAATATGAAAGCATCTCGGCCGACGGCGCCAGCTCGCTGATCGAAATGACCGCCTCGCTGCGCGATCTGTCCAACGCCCGCCACCCCGACGCCAGCAAAATCGGCGACAGCCTACGCACCTATTACGAAACCAAGGTCTATGGCGGCGAACGCGAAGCCGCGCCGAACGAACAGTTCGCGCTGCCCAAAGCCGC
>JARLJC010000075.1 GCA_031291435.1 Alphaproteobacteria bacterium
CCACGTCCTCGACGAGCGCGCCAAGGCGATGGTGCGCGACCTGCACCCGCTCGGCGACGAGGACGATGTCGAATCTCAAAAAGGTTGATCGCGTCTCAGAAAGCTGCCGGCGCCGCAAAGCGATATCGCCATGAATTTTGACTCCTTAAATAGCTGTCGGCCACAAGCCTCCAGAAATACTCGACTTCTATTCTGGCTTGCCACGGCATGCACGATTGTACTGATAATTCGCGTAAACCTTCCTCCTTTGGAACATACACTGGCATATTACCTGTATCAATTGCTATATATAGAACGCTTATATGGAGGCGTTCTCATATTTATTATGTATATACAACTGATTATTGTTCCATACGTAATAGCAGACGACACTATCTTAGTTATGACATTATTTATATACGTCATTCAGTTGTTTATTGGCCTGGTAAGTTCCGCTAACTATTATATACATTATTATCAACAACGAAATTGGTACATAAATGGTGATCTCGCAATAATAAATCTCGTCTTAGATGTTGGTTTATCGATCATTGTTTCGTGTTACCACCTATATATCGTGGCACGATGGTTACGCACACACACATTACGCACAAGACGATGATACTGCGGCAATGTCTATGACAGCATGCGGCTTACGCTACGCGTTTTCATCCTAAATAGATGAGAAACCCTTCGGTAAGCATGAACTGCAAGCCCGCTGAGTCCAGTCAGGCCTTATCGCCGCGCGCATCAACCTCGCCCAAAATCAACTTTTCTGAGATTCTTGCCGACCGCGATCAACTGTTATGAGATAGATCGCCCAAGGCATCGAATGTCATGCAGGGAAAGCCCTTCCTTTCGATGGCGACGGAATCACATTTTCTGAGAACCGACAGACGAGGAACAATGAGCGACGCTCCCTGGCGCGCCACGCTCGACGGAATCGTCGTCGCCTGCCGCCTGACGCCGAAGGGCGGCCGCGACGCGATCGACGGCGCGGCGACGCTGTCGGACGGAACGCGCGTGCTGCTCGCCCGGGTCCGCGCCGCGCCCGAGGACGGCAAGGCCAACGACGCGCTGCTGCGGTTGATCGCCGACAAGGCCGGCGTCTCGCCCTCGCGGGCGCGCCTCGTCGCGGGCGTCAAGAGCCGGCTGAAGCAGGTGGCGATCTCCGGCGACCCGGCGGCGCTGATCGCCAAGCTGGAAAAGAAGTGACGGCTCGGCTCTCCCGTTCGGGCTGCCGTATTTGCACGTCTCGGCCCGAGAGGCGCGGGTGCCTGAACCGTGCTCGGCGTCAATGGCGCTTCGCGCCCGCTATGCGAGCGG
>JARLJC010000076.1 GCA_031291435.1 Alphaproteobacteria bacterium
AAGGGCCCTGTGACGTTCGTCCTCTCCGGCTCGGGCCATATCGCGGGCGTCGTCAATCCTCCGGCGGCGCAGAAATACGGTCGAAAATCCCTACGACCATACGCGCCACAGCATGGATTTCGGGTATCAACCCCGCGCCAGCAATATCGGTATCCGGCGCAGGGTGTCCGAAATCAACAAAAGTTTTCGCAGCCTCAGACGTTCGCTGGAAAATTCGGGGCCGCGCTAACAGACGCAGGCCAAGGCAAATTATTTCCCCGGCTTGCTCTGCACGATAACGCCGTACCAGCCGAGGCCGCGATAAGTCTCGTAACCCGGCGTCAGCGCGTAACCGACATTGCGGCCATTGCCGTCAACATAGTTCCCGGCGACGCCCTGCGCCAGGTCCAGCGGCATCGCCTCGGTAAGGACGCCCATTTTATCGGAGGCGGCAATCACCTGATGACGGCTGTCGAGGATGAGGCAGCGGGTGCGTTCTTTTTCTTCGGCGCTCAACCGCACGCCATCGACAATGGTTTGCGATTGCGCTTCCCAATCGAAGAAAATGCCCAGAGCGCCGATCGGCTTGCCGTTGACTTCGGCGCCTTCGCGCACGGCGGCGGCATAGGTCGCCACCAGACGGTCGCCAAGCTGCGGATTGCGGGAAATATCGGACACCACAAAATCGTCGCCGCTGCGCGTTTCGATGGCGCGGCGATACCAGTCCTGATGGGAGACATTGGTGCCCTTGGCCTGCGGATAGCGGTCGGGCCGTCCATTGGCGATAACATTGCCCGCCATATCGACGATCCACAGATCGAGATAGACGGTGTAAGCGCCGAGAATAACGCCCATGCGCTTGCTGGCGAAATCGATCTGCATCGCATCGGGCCGCCCGGCGCAATCGACCACCGCCGAATCGGTCGCCCACCAGCGCACGTCGCAGGAACGTTCGTACAAGTTGCGGTCAATAATCTCGATCATATTGAGTGACAAGTCAACCAGCCGCTGGCCACGGACGCTGGCGACCAGCCCCTGCCCCAGTTGTTCCAGCTCGCCGGTCTTTTCGGCCAGCCCTTTGACAAAACTGTTGGTAATCTCGGTGACGGTGGCGGAAACCGCCTTGACCTCCTGCGCCACCACGCTGAAGCCCTTGCCCTGCTCGCCCGCGCGCGCGGCTTCGATCTGGGCGTTAAGCGCCAGCGTCCGCGTCGCCGCGGTCACTTTCTGGATTTGCTGAATCTTCTCCGTCGCCAGATTGGTTACGGCGCGGGAAAGAGCAAGAATTCTCTCGGGCATGTGATGTTCGGCAGGTTGGTGGAGGAAAGCCGGATCGACAGCTACGTTAACCAATATATCGCATACCGATCGTTAACAGAATGTTAGCGAATTTCCCATACCCATAATCAACAACAAAACGACTAAGCCCGTTTTTTTCGCGATTCGAAAAAATAGGGCTCACCAAGAGACTATCTGCCCATCGCTGCTTCTATCTGTTCCCCCTTCCTCACCACCAAGCAAGGAGATCCTATGTTTAAAAACCTGAAGTTCGATCGACTGAAAGGCATAGCCTTTCTTTCGACGCTCTGTGCCGCGTTGGCCATGGCTGGCGGCGCTTTCGCCGACGACCCTGCCACGGCGGCTAAAATCGACAGCGGCGACACCGCGTGGATGCTGACATCGACGGCCCTCGTGCTGCTGATGACGATCCCGGGCCTCGCTTTGTTCTATTGCGGTTTGGTGCGTAAGAAGAATGTGCTGGCGACCGCGATGCAAAGCTTCGCCACCACCTGCGTCGTCTGCGTGGTATGGGCGGTGTGCGGTTACGGCCTCGCTTTCATGAACGGTTCGGCCGACACCGGCTGGTTCGTGGGCGATCTCAGCCGCCTGTTCCTGCATGGCATGGACGTCAACAAGCCGTTCATTCTCGGCGACGGACTTGGTTCGGCGGCTTCGCCGACCACGATCCCCGAATCCGTGTTCATGATGTTCCAGATGACCTTCGCGATCATCACGCCCGCGCTGATTACCGGCGCGTTCGCCGATCGCATGAAGTTCCCCAGCATGCTGGTCTTCATGGTCCTGTGGTCGATCATCGTCTATTCGCCGGTCGCGCATTGGATGTGGCAGCCTAACGGCTTCATGGCCGCCAAGGGCATGCTCGATTTCGCCGGCGGCACCGTCGTCCATATCAATGCGGGTGTCGCGGCTCTGGCCGTCGCCATCTATATGGGCAAGCGTGTCGGCAATCCGGCTGACTTCAAGCCTTACAGCCCGTTGATGAGCATGATCGGCGCCTCGCTTCTGTGGGTGGGCTGGTTCGGCTTCAACGCCGGTTCCGCCGTGGCCGCCAATGGCCGCGCCGGTATGGCGATGACCGTCACCATGATCGCCACCGCGGTTGCGGCTCTGGCCTGGATGATCACCGAATGGTCGGTCAAGGGCAAGCCCTCGACCGTCGGCATCCTGTCGGGCGCCGTTGCGGGCCTCGTCGCCATCACCCCGGCTTCGGGTTATGTCGATACGGTTGGGTCGATGTGGATCGGTCTGGCGGCAGGCGTGTTCTGCTACCTCGCGGGCGCGAAGTTCAAGCCGATCTTCGGCTTTGACGACAGCCTCGATGCGTTCGGCGTGCATGGCGTCGGCGGGTTCATCGGCGCGTTGCTTACCGGCGTGTTCGCCACTTCGGCGATCACCGGCAGCGACACGATGAAAGGCCTGCTTGACGGCAATCCGGGCCAGATGATGGTCCAGCTGGAAGGCATCTGCGCCACCATCGCCTGGTCGGGCATCATGACCCTGGTCATATGCTTTATCGTCGACAAGACCATGGGGCTGCGCGTTTCAGCCGAAGAAGAAAAAACCGGTCTGGATCTTTCCCAGCACGGCGAAATGCTCGATCACTAAGAACGAGAGCGCTCAAGGAAAAGGCCGGCAGAAATGCCGGCCTTTTTATTTGCGGTGTCGCCGCCCGGGAAGGCGGCAATAAAAAAGCGGCAGATGAGATATTCTCATCTGCCGCTTTCTCTAGCTCACGCCGCGTGTCACTCGGGCGGACGAACGTAAGTGTAATCCTGATGCGGATGACTGACGGTAGCGTTGTTCATCATTTCTTCCGGGGCGATTTCGCCCGGATCGTCTTCGCGTTCACGCTGCTTCAGAGACTTGTCGTTGCCGAAATAGTATTTGATGCCGACAAGGCCGAAAGCATAACCGTAATTGCCCGCGCCGGTGCTGGCGAACAAGGTCAGGCCGGGAGCCTGGGCGACAGCCTGCGGCTGCCATTCGATGGCTGTGCGGCCCCAGTAATGATCGACGCTGTTGCGGAAGCCGGGAACGATCGCCAGATTGTCGTTCAGATACCAGCTCACATCCAACTGGGTGTATTCCCCGTCATGAATGTCCCCGGCCTGATAGCCGACGCGGCCGGTATAGGTCAGCTTGTCGTTATAGTAATATTCGGCTTCGGCGCCATAACGGTTATAGGCCGATTCATCGACCCAGACGCGCTCGAAAGTCGGTCCAAGCAGGAAGCGCGCGGGATCGCGGTAGAAAGCATGGGCTTCAAACCCTTCGACGGAAACGCCGCCGACACCGCCGATGGTGCCGTCGAACTGCACGCCGGTGGAATGCGTGACGGGTGCAGAGACGCTGCCGGACAGAAGGCCTGTCATGTTCCCATGTTCGGCGCCACCGCGGATATCGGCCGAGCCGTTAAGGCCGGAAACGGCGGGGGCCGTTGCATCATTGGCGGCGGAAGCCTGAGCGATAGCGGCCATAAACGCCGCAACGCTGAGCGCAGCAAGAGCTGATTTTTTCATTGGATACCTTTCGTGGGTTCGATCAAAACAAAGAGGACGCCATTTAAAGAAATCCGGCCGTGCAAAGCAACGAACAAGCATTCTTATGCCCCCGAAACAGCGCGCCTGTTGCCCATTCACCACAATAAAAAGCCGGCAGCCCGTGAGGGAGCGCCGGCTTTCTTACGTACGTATGTTAGCGCTTAGTGCGCACGCGATCTCTTGCGTTGCCGTCTTTTTTGCGGATGCGCCGTTTTCAGCAACACCGCGAAGGCTTCATCGACACGCTCCAGCGCCTGACGGCGGGCGTAGCGCGCATGATTGTTGATTTCGCGGTCGAGTTCTTCCGACAGCAACGGCTTGAAGGTGCCGAGCCAGCTGTGATGCGCGCTGGCGATCGCGTCGGGGGTGGCATGGCGTGAAACGCCGGTAATTTCGTAACAATGAGCCGTATTTTTCATATAAGTCTCCGCTTGGTGGATAATATTTTCTTTGTTTGGGACGGTCAGAGTACCCTCTTATCCCTAAGAACTCGCTAAAAGTGCGCAAAATAACTATCCGGCATTTGAGATAAATGCCTGAAACGGCGGCTCTTTCCACCTGCGTTATGTCCCCAAACCCCTTTAGAATCCTTGTTTTCGCGGCCTTGATATGGTCGAATTGACGTCCCATATCTAGGGTCTGACGCCCTGATATCTGAAAGGACATTCCATGGAATCCCCCCACGCGAGCGGCGCGCTTTACCCGGTTCTGCCTTTGCGCGACATCGTCGTGTTTCCGCATATGGTTGTACCTTTGTTCGTGGGACGCGAAAAATCCGTGCGCGCGCTCGAAGACGTCATGCAGGATGACAAGCATATCCTGATGCTCACCCAGAAAACATCGACGCAGGACGACCCCAACCCCACCGATCTCTATGAAGTCGGCACCGTCGGCACCGTTCTGCAATTGCTGAAACTGCCCGACGGCACCGTGAAAGTTCTGGTCGAAGGCAGCCACCGCGCCAAGGTTTCGCAATTCACCAGCAACCCCGATTTCTTTCAGGCCTTCGCCGAACCGATTGAGGAGTTTTCCGGCGACCGCGGCGAACTCGACGCCATCGCCCGCGCCGTGATCGGTCAATTCGACCAGTATATCCGCCTCAACAAAAAGATTCCGCCCGAAGTTCTGGTGACCATTAACCAGATCGAGGAGCCGGCCAAACTCGCAGACACAATCGCCGCGCATCTGGCGCTGAAAATCGGCGACAAGCAGGCTTTGCTGGAAATCCCCTCGGTCAATGCGCGTCTTGAACGTATCTTCGGCTTCATGGAAGGCGAGATCGACGTGTTGCAGGTCGAAAAGAAAATCCGCACCCGCGTCAAGAAGCAGATGGAGAAGACGCAGCGCGATTATTATCTGAACGAGCAGATGAAGGCCATTCAGAAAGAACTCGGCGAAACCGAAGACGGCAAGAACGAAGCCGACGATTACGCCAAGAAAATCGCCGGTAAAAAATTGAGCAAGGAAGCGCGCGAAAAGGCCGACAGCGAGTTAAAGAAACTCAAGAGCATGTCGCCGATGTCGGCGGAAGCCACCGTCGTCCGCAATTACCTCGACTGGATCATCGGGATTCCGTGGCAGGAACGCACCCGCGTGCGCCGTGATTTGAAAGGCGCCGAGAAGGTGCTGGATCAGGATCACTATGGCCTCGACAAGGTCAAGGAACGCATCCTCGAATATCTTGCCGTGCAGCAACTCGCCAACAATATCAAAGGCCCGATTTTGTGCCTCGTCGGCCCGCCCGGCGTCGGCAAAACCTCGCTCGGCAAATCGATTGCGAAAGCCACGGGCCGCAACTTCGTCCGCATGTCGCTTGGCGGCGTGCGCGATGAATCGGAAATTCGCGGTCACCGCCGCACTTATATCGGCTCGATGCCCGGCAAAGTC
>JARLJC010000008.1 GCA_031291435.1 Alphaproteobacteria bacterium
CAACCAGGACAAGGCCGGCTGGCTGCCCTATTCCATCATCGACGGCTATCAGCAGCTGGTGAAGGATTTTTCGCTGTGGCGGGCCGATGTGGCGGGCGCGAAATTCGCCAAAAGCGCCGCCGACCGCAAATGGCTGCAGCAGGACCGCAGGCGGCGGGAAATGCTGACCCTGCGCGATCTGGGCATTTGGGCGCATTTCGTGGGCGACGGCAGCCAGCCCCTGCATGTCAGCGTGCATTATAATGGCTGGGGCGATTTGCCCAATCCGCATGAATTCTCCGGCAAGAATCTGCACGCCCGATTCGAGACGGATTTCATCAATGCCAATATCCGGGAAAAGGACGTGGCGGGTTTGATCGGCTCCGCCCGCCCCACCGAAGGTGCCATCCGGGATCGTACCATCCGCTATTTGCTGGGCACCGCTATGCATGTCGAAACAACTTACCGGCTCGACCAGGCCCAGGCCTTCGAGACCGCCACGCCGGAAGCCAGGCAATTCGCCATTGCCCGTCTGGCGGACGGTGCGATGATGCTGCGCGATCTGGTGGCCGACGCCTGGGCCGAGAGCACCGATACCGTGCTGGGTTATGGCGCGTACAAATTGCCGCTCACCGATGTCGAGGCCGGCAAAGCCTCGCCTTTATCGCAGCTGCGCGACTAGCGCCCGCTCGTCCGGCGGCGGGATCTATTCGGCCGCGTCTTCGCCTCGCATGGCTTTGAGATCGTTGCCGAAGCGCAGATTGTGCTTGGCATCCAGGCGGCGGATGGCGGCCTTGATGAGATTGCGGGTGATTTTGAATTCGGCCGGAACCGGGATCGCGAAAGCAAAACGTTCGAAATGGGTTTCGCTTTCGCTATTGGTAAAGCCGGGCATGGCACCGGTCTGATGGGCATAGATCAGGCTGAGCCGATAGATATACTCGTCGAGCCGCGCCTTGCGATTGGCGCCGTCGCGATTGGGACCGACAGCCAGGGCCACAGCCTTTTCGATGGCACGCCAGGCAGCCTCTTCATCGCGCAAGGATGCGCGGCAAGCGCTCCGCAGGGCGGCCAGAATCTGTTCGCGATGCGTCCCCAAACCCATCTGCCTTGACCCATCCGGTACAACTTGTACGAAGCTATCCCGCGCAAGTGACGCTTCAATTGAATGGCTGGGAGATGGTTAAGCGCAATCGCAGATGGAACTATGCAAAAGCCGAAATAATGCGAAAAATGCCGTTAATTACGGCATAAAAAATCGCGGCGCGCCACCTGTCCGTAGAGTTGTGCGGTCCCCGGCTATCCGGACTGTCGCTTGGCGCTAGGAGGCGTGGTTGCGGACGATGCCGACGCCATTCTCGATGCTGATCTTGGTGCCATAAACGGCGGACATCTTCTGGAGACCGCTCAGGATCCGGCGCGC
>JARLJC010000001.1 GCA_031291435.1 Alphaproteobacteria bacterium
GACGGCGCCGGTGATCTGGGTAACGTGGCCTTTGGCGGTGATCTTTGTCATAAAAAACCTCTATTCGGGCTGTGAGATTGAGGGCAACAAGGCGCGCAACGGCAGCGTGCGGCCTTTTTCGACGAAATCGACAGGGGCTTTATCGGGCGACGTGTGGGCGCCAAGCATATGCTGGGTGCTATCGACGATGAAGCCCACAACCCTGCCCATGGTATTATTTGTTGAAAGGCTGTAAGCCTTGACGGAGGTTGCGATTTCAACCGCGCAGTCGTGTAAATCCTGCTTCGCATGAGGATTGAGAATGCCGGATTTGGCGGCTTCTCCAGCGTTGTAAACGAGATCCAGAAGGATAACGCCGAGGCGATGGTAAGGCTTAATAGCAGCGACACGCTGCGCAATGCCATTGAGGCATTCCAGACCATCTTCAACCGACATCGCGGCGATATCCGCCGGTTCTATATATCTGTCGCGAATCTTCATACGGCTTCCGCTCCTGAAATAATTTCGATCAATTCCTTGGTAATATAAGCCTGACGGCTGCGGTTATAATTGAGCGTCAGTTTGTTGATCATGTCGCCCGCGTTGCGGGTGGCGTTGTCCATCGCCGTCATCTGGGCGGCAAAGAACCCGGCGCGGCTTTCCAGCAAAGCGCCATAGACGGCGATGCCGAGCGCGCGCGGCAACAGGGAGGCGAGGATATCTTCCTCGTCCGGTTCGAAATCATAAGTCGCGCGGATTTCGCCTTCGGCGCTTTCGTCTTTAGCCACAGCAAACGGCACCAGCTGTTTGCAGGTCACGACCTGCGAGATCACCGATTTGAAACGGTTGAACACCATCTGGCAGATATCGAATTGCCCGGCTTCATAAAGCTCGACAATTTTGGCGGCGACGGCATCGGCTTCGCTGAAAGATAAAGTCTTGCGGCCGATATCTTCGGCCGAGAACAGGATGCGCGAGGCGAAATCGCGGCGCAGCGCGTCGCGACCCTTGCGTCCGACGCACATCAGTTTGACGGTTTTGCCTTCGCTCTCAAGCTGCTTGATGACCCGGCGGGTTTCGCGCACGACCGAGCCATTGAACGCGCCGCACAGGCCGCGGTCGGAAGTGACGACCAACAGCAGAACGGTTTTATCGCTGCCCGTACCGGCCAGCAATCTGGACGTCATCTCGGTAACGACCAGATTCCCGGCAATGGAGGACAGCATGCGCGCCATGCGCTCGGCATAGGGGCGGGCGGTTTCGGCATGATCCTGAGCGCGGCGCAATTTGCTGCCCGCCACCATCTTCATGGCCGAGGTGATTTTGCGCGTCGATTTAACGCTGACAATCCGGTTCTTGAGGTCTTTTAAGCTTGGCATTCGTCCGCCTGAAAACCTGTGATTATTTCCCGCCGCCCTGCCGCCCGCACCTCATTCTGCCGCCGACGCGGCAGGAAATAATCACGGGTTTTTAGGTTGACGACGTATACAGGCCGCTTTTTGGCGGATTAACGCAAAAGGGTCAAGAAAAAAGACGGTTACCCGCCCCGGAATGATGGATTTAAAAGAGCTGGCCCTTTATAAATTCGGCTATGCCTCCTCTTACCCAACAAAAGCTTTCTTTCGCAATGCAGCGCGCCGCTGAGGAAGGAAGGCGCTGGCTGGGGGCAACTTCGCCTAATCCTCCGGTGGGCGCGGCGGCTTTGGATGAGAACGGGAACATTCTGGCAGTCGCGGCGCACAAGCGTGCGGGTGAAGATCATGCCGAAGCCGCGTTGCTTAAACTTTGCCGCGAGCAAAATTCATTGGCGCGGGTGCATACATTGTGCGTCACGCTCGAGCCCTGCAATCATCACGGACGCACGCCGCCTTGCAGCGAAGCGATAATCGAAGCGGGTATCAGGCATGTGGCGATTGGCGTCGCCGACCCCAATCCGCGCGTGGCGGGCGGCGGTGCAGCGCGGTTGCGCGAGGCCGGGATTACGGTCACCGAGAATATCGAAAGCGATTTGTGCCATCGCCTCATCCATGCGTTCGAATTCCACGCGCGTGCCGGGCGGCCTTTCGTCACCGTCAAACGCGCCTTCGACGCTAGCGGGTCGATGATCCCTCCCGCCGGGCAAAAAACCTTTTCCTCGCCCGATCAGCTCACCCTCGCCCACCGCTTGCGCAAAAAAGCCGATGCGATTCTGACCGGCAGCGGCACGATACTGGCCGATAATCCGTTGTTCACCGTGAGGAATGTGCCGGATTTCGACAAAAACCGGGTGTTGGGGGTGTTCGACCGGCGAAACCGGGTGTCACAAGCCTGGTTCGACTCGGCGGCGACTCGAAATCTGCTCCCGATTCGCTATTTTGGGCTGGATGAGGCCTTTTCCGACCTCCAAAAACGGTCGGTTCAGGATGTGCTTGTCGAAACCGGCCCCGTTTTAAGCGAATCGATTCTCGAATCGCCCTTCTGGACCCTGCTTGTCGACATTCACGCTGGAGAGCCCGACAAGCTCACCTATCGCTTTAATCCAGAGGCGAATCTACCTTTCAATACAAATACGTTAGACATAGATTCTCTTCTATTACTGTAAAACCACAAACTTGTTATCGCGCGACTATAGGTTCCCCGGCTGCAACCCTCTTTAAAAATTCTTCATTAAAATCTTTGCATGCTTTCTCATATGTATTCTGGGGTTCGAATATCATGTCAACATTGTTGATTATATAATCCAGCTGCTCATCCAATGTCACACAGCTGCGTTTACTGACTAATGCTGCGATTAGTTTTATCGAACACCCGCTTCCTCCATCACGATGCACTTCAGTTGATATATCTCGCGGGTAGTCCAATGGACCAGAGTAAATTTTAAGAAACCAACCAGCACGGCCAGCAAATTTCATGCACCAATCTTCCTTTTCCGTCGGAAAAAATCAATATACGCAAGCTTATCCGCGGCCCGAAGCATATCATCATCGAATTGTTGGTTTCTCTGGCTCATAGAGGCTTTCCTCCTTAGAAGTTACTATAAATGCGTGACCAGCAAAGCCGCGCCGCGCAATCCGGCTTTCGGCCCGTATCTGGCCGGAACGAACTTCGTTTTCGGCTGTTTGGCCATCGCATAGCGGCCCCAGCGTTTGGGCACTTCTTCATACAACCCCGGCAATCCGCTCAATCCGCCGCTGACGATAATCACTTCCGGGTCAAAACTGTGCAGCGCCACTACCATCGCCTTGGCGAAGACGGTGTAATAACGGTCAAGCACGCGCAGGGCGTCGGCATCGCCGCGCGCCGCGTCTTCGGCCATCTGGTGCGTGCCGCAGTTGCGCCCGACCATCTTTTTATAAAGCCGCGCCAGCGCCGGGCCCGCCACCAGTTTTTCGAGACACCCTACCTGCCCGCACCCGCACGGCACTTTATCCCCGTCGCTGTCCTCATAATAAGGCAGCGGAATATGCCCGATTTCACCGCAGAAACTGTTCGCGCCAATCAGAACCTCGCCATTGACGACAAAGCCCGAGCCAAGGCCGGTTCCCGCGATCACGCCCAAACAAGTTTTGTATCCCGCCCCCGCGCCGTCAATCGCCTCGGCCAGGGCCGCGCAATTGGCATCGTTCTCCAGAATGATTTTGCGGCCCAGCACTTTTTCGAGATCTTCGCGCAACGACACATCGGAAAGATAGGGCAACACGGAATCTTTTTCGACCAAGCCGGTTTCGCGATTGAACACGCCGCGCATGGCGACGCCGATCTGCGGCCCCGCGCCGAGTTCATCGGCCACAATGCGGCAGGTTTGCAGGAAAGATTGGTAATTGTCTGGCGTTGGATGTTCGGCACGGGCTTCCTCAATGCCGCCCTTGGCGAAACGCGCGCCAGCGATTTTAGTGCCGCCGATATCGAGGCCGATGGACATCATTTTTCTCCCTTCAGCCGCCGCAACACATACAGTCGTAACGCGCTCGACAGATTCCCCATGCGCCCGGCATCGACCTGCCCCACCAGCTGGTTGAGCGAAATGCCGTCATGCGCGGCGATGCCCCGCAATTCGTCCCAGAACGGCTCTTCCAGCGAGATGCTGGTATTATGCCCTGCTATGCGGATGGAGCGTTTCATTTTTCGATATTAATCCTGACTCGCCGACTTCATAGAGGCATTTCCCCAAGTTCGTCATCCCGGCGTAAGCCGGAATCCAGTATGACAAGTGCGATAAAGCATGGCTTGCGTGTGCTTCGGGACTGGATCCCGGCTTACGCCGGGATGACGAACTTGCTTGAAAAGAATGCCGTACCTTTCCTAGCCCAGCGGATGCACCATTTCCTCCGGTTTAATCAGCCGGTCGAAATCCTCGGCTTTCAGAAGGCCGAGCGCGACGGCGGCTTCTTTCAATGTCGTGCCTTCGTGATGCGCTTTCTTGGCGATCTTGGCGGCATTGTCGTAACCGACATGCGGGTTGAGCGCCGTCACCAGCATCAGGGATTCACCGACCAGTTTTTTGATGCGCGCTTCGTTGGCTTCGATGCCGACCACGCAATTGTCGGTGAAGCTCCGCGCCGCATCGCCGAGCAACCGGATCGACTGCATCACATTATGAATGATAACCGGCTTGAACACGTTGAGTTCGAAATGCCCATTCGAGCCCGCAATCGCCACCGCCGTGTTGTTGCCCATCACCTGCGCCGCGACCATTGTCATAGCCTCAGACTGCGTCGGGTTGACCTTGCCCGGCATGATCGACGAGCCCGGTTCGTTTTCCGGCAGAGAAATCTCGCCGATGCCGCAGCGCGGCCCGGAGCCCAGCAACCGAATATCATTGGCGATTTTCATAAAACTGACCGCCAGCGTGTTGAGCATGCCGGAAGTTTCCACCATCGCGTCATGCGAGGCCAAAGCCTCAAACTTGTTCGGCGCGGTGATGAAGGGCTTTCCGGTAATCGTCGCAACCTGCGCCGCAAAAGCTTCGGCGAAACCCTTCTTGGCATTCAAGCCGGTGCCGACCGCCGTCCCGCCCTGCGCCAGCGGATATAAACGCGGCAGCACAGTCTTGGCGCGTTCGATCCCGAGCCGCAATTGCTCGGCATATCCCGAAAATTCCTGACCGAGAGTCAAAGGCACGGCATCCTGCAAATGGGTGCGGCCGATTTTGACGATATCCTTGAACTCGACTGCTTTCCTGCCGATGGCCATATAGAAATGCTCGAGCGCGGGAATAAGAAAATCCGTGATCTGCATCACGGCGGCGATATGCATGGCCGTCGGGAAACTATCGTTCGAGCTCTGCCCCATATTGACGTGATCGTTGGGGTGAACCGGTTTCTTGCTGCCCTTCTCGCCGCCCAGAATTTCAATCGCGCGGTTCGAGACGACTTCGTTCACATTCATGTTGGTCTGGGTGCCGGAACCGGTCTGCCACACCACCAGCGGGAATTCGGCATCGAGTTTCCCGGCCGCGACTTCATCGGCGGCCTGCGCAATCGCATCGCCCAGTTTGGCGTCGAGAACGCCGAGCTTCACATTCACCTGCGCCGCCGCCTTCTTCAAAATCCCGAACGCATGGATCAGCGGGACCGGCATGGTCTGCCCGCCAATCTTGAAATTCATCAGGCTGCGCGCCGTCTGCGCCCCCCAGTAATGATCGGCCGGGACGTCGATGGGGCCAAAGGAATCGGTTTCGGTACGGGTGTTGGACATGGAGAATCTCTCAGATAAAGGGATGGTGATTTCCTACACCTACAGGAAACCGCGCGGAAGCAGAAACGGACAATCGGTAACGAATTGAATCCTCAGCAATTAATTTTCATTAACTTCTGAAGATTGTTTCGAAAAGCTTTCCGAAAGCATTTGAAATAACATAATATTAGGGGCTGATGTAGCTAAGGCTTGTTGATTTCAGAGCGATACCAAGATTTGAGCTGATTTAACAGGGCTTTGTGGCCGCCGCCGTTGAAGCGCCACTCGCATTCCTTCAGAA